>JBARPA010000344.1:0-4289 GCA_049642665.1 Candidatus Zixiibacteriota bacterium | reverse complement strand
GCATAGACCAGTCCGTTTAATTTTTTCCACATAAATTAATCATTTCCCAGGCATTTACCAGAAATCCCTTGACAATCAATCCTGCTAAATCCTACATTAATTCAAATATTATGCTATAAACAAAATGAGTTTGTTCCGATTAAAAGAAAAAAATCAATTATCTAAAAGGAGTTGAAAATGAGAGAGTATAAAGTCTTTTTTATCCTTTTGCTTTTATTATTTTTATTTATTAATCCTGCTTTTGGTAAAAGCAAAAAGGTCGAGGTGTTATCAATAAATACGGCAAAAAACGATATCACCATTCAACCATCGGAAGCTCTGACCAGATTACCTTTTCAGCATCTTGGCGGTCCCAACTCCTATGGCTACACCTGGCTGGATAGCGACACCTCAGTAGGCCCCACCTACAGCTGGGTCGACATCTCTTCCATCGGAACTGCTGTTCAGGACACTGAATGGAAAGCCCCACGATGGCCTAAAGATGATGCTACAGCTGGTCCTTATTATATTGGATTTGATTTTGTTTACAACGGCGATACCTACGATTCTATCTACATTGGAACAAATGGTGTTCTTTCTTTTACCGAGTCAGATTTGACCCGTGATGGATTCTTCCATTATGGATGGATTCCTTATCTAAAATTTACCAATGCCTTAGCTCCATTTCACAGTGATCTCAACTTGAATACAGATGAAGATTATGGCGGAGGAGAGGTTTACTACTGGACAAACTCGGATAGCTTCATAGTCCAGTACAAAAATGTAAAACCCTATGTCACGGCACCCACAACAGACAGCTTAAATTTCGAGATGATCCTGGTTAAAACGGACTCCTCTATCACCTACCAATACAAGACAGTCACCACCCCTAAAAGCATGAACGGTACCAGCCGGGTTATAGCCGATTCCTCCTCTTTGATCGGGATTCAGGACTACTCCCGGTATTTCGGGTTGAGATATTTTGCTTATGGAGTTGAAGGGTACGCAAATACACCCAAAGCTGACCTGGCTGTTAAATTCAAGAGGACCTTAGATTTTACTCACAATGTAGCGCCCGGAAGAGAAATAACCTACTATGCATCTGATAATCCATATTATTATCCACCCTATCATCTTTTTTACACACCTGAGGTGGATAGTGCTCTATCTGAGAATTCAGTCACCGTTTTCAACACCGGTAAAAACCAGGAGGATGACATTCCAGTAGTTTGCAAGATTTTCAAGAAGGATAATTCAGGAAATTTCACCGAGGAAGACTCATCCTACAACACCATCTCCTCCCTTCCCGCAGGTGACACGGCTCTGGTTGATTTTTCTGACACTTGGGCACCTGACAAACGGGGCTCATATCTGGTTACCTATTACACCACCCTTTCATCGGATGAATTAACCACAGATGATACCACTTCAGGCTATCTTTTTGCGGAGAGAAACGAGCTTTTCTCTCCCTGGGCAGATACGATTCCCACCTGTAATGGAATATTGGATCCCGATGAATGGAGCGATGCAGTTACTCTGGATATCTCTAAATTTGCAGTACCCGAGCCCATCTCTGAATTACAGGTTTTGGTGGGTCCCCATTTCTACGAATCTGGTGCGGTGATACTATATGCAAAAAATGATTCCAACTATCTCTACTTAGGATTTGACATTTTAAAAGATACATCCAATACAGCAAATGATTGGATTAGTGTGGATATCGATGATGATGGTAACAGGTTCTTCAATTCGGATCAATCCGAGGGACAGCTAACCCTGTGGAATAACTATATGGGCGGCCCCGATGCTATGAATTTTTTCTCCCTGATCTCGGATCCGTCCGATTCCTTTGCCAGCTTCGGCAGCCAAACACCCATAACCGGCTGGGAGTTCGGAATCCAATCCAATAATGAACACCAGCAGGCAGAGGTTCGCATACCCTATGGCATTAATCCCAAATATTATCTGAATTCTGGCCCGGGAAATACCATTGGCGTCTGGATAGGGGTAGCCGATGCTGGAGACCCTTATTCGGATAATGGGCAAACGTATGCCAATCAAATAGCTTACTGGCCCTGGCAGGGCATTTTCTCCTATTATCCCCAGAAATTGGCTAAAATCCATCTTGCCTCCCCATCCACCTCCATAGAGGATGAAGCATCCGGGAAACTTATAGCCAGCAACTTCGCATTACATCAGAACTATCCCAATCCCTTTAATCCCACCACGGTGATTAATTATGATCTGCCTCATCCGGCGAAGGTGGAGATAAATGTTTATAATATCCTGGGGCAGAAAATTAAAACCCTGATGAACGGAATTCAGGACAGGGGAAAATACAGCGTGACCTGGGATGGAACAGATCTTAAAGGGAGAACCGTTGCCAGCGGCATCTATTTCTATAAAATAGAAGCTGGAGATTACACCTGCGTGAGAAAGATGATAATGCTAAAATAGTTAAACTTAGAGTTCTTCAAAAGAGTTCCCTGTACTCTGATCGTTCAGCTGATATATTCGTTAGTTAGCATTTGAAATTTCCTAATATGAGAATTATCCTTATAGCTTCCCTTATTCTTCTATCAGTTTTATCCTTCTGTTCCCCAAAACAAGAGGATAGCTTAGATCGAATTCAAAGAACTAAAAAGCTTGTGGTGGGCACAGATGCCACCTATCCTCCATTTGAATCCAAGGATGCCAAAACCGGAAAACTGATTGGATTCGATATAGATTTGATGAGCGCTGTTTGTGAGGATTGGGGAGTGAAATGTGAGTTTATCGTGGTGCCCTTTGACGGGATAGTCTCGGGTTTGAAAAACCATAAATATGACGCTATAATATCAGCCTTCACTATAACTCCTGAGAGGCAGAGGATAGTGGATTTCTCCCAACCCTATTATCTGGCAGGCCAATCCATAGCAGTAAGGCTTGATGAACAAAGGATCAAATCGATTGATGATCTTGTGGGCAAAAAAGTAGGAGTACAATTGGGGACAACCGGCGAGATTCTGGCTAAGAAAATTGAAGGTGCAGAGATTATATCTTATGATAACATCGGAGCTGCATTCATAGATATGGATAATAATAAGCTGGACGCGGTGATAAACGACAAGCCCACATCCGAAAGGGTAATTACAGTAAAGGGTAAAGCAAAGATAGTGGGAGAAACCCTGACCAGCGAGAATTATGGAATCGCGGTTCGAAAGGGCGAGAAAAAACTCTTAGATGCAATCAATAATTCCCTTGAAAAACTGCAAACCACAGGGAGAATCCAGCAGATAAAAGTTAAGTGGTTCTCATCAGGAGAGGAAAGTAGTACGTCAAGCGTACAGGGCACGTGACCTGCCAGGCTGGTTGTATCACTCCATAAGTTAGAGGATCGCCTTATAGCTAAACAAGTATTAAAATACTCTCTGCTGGTGATTCTTCACCTGACGGTTTTTGCAGCGACTGGATGGACACAGGAGAGGATCACAGTAAAAGCTGCTATCAATAAAGAATCGGACCATATCCTGGACAGTGAAGCGGTGGCGAAGCTTCTGAACAGGCCCCCGTGCCTGGTTTCATCAAGCGATACAGTCCGGTCATACCTGGTCAAGGATTATGTAATCCCATCCAATGGGATTTCGTTGTCGGCTCAGCTCTACCTGCCCTCAGAAACGGGCAAGTGGCCACTGGTGATTCTGGTTCCGGGCGGGTTCAACGAGACCGAGCTGATCATGCAGTCCTCTCGGTATTATGCGCCCCGGCTGGCTCGCTGCGGCATTGCAGCTCTGGTCTACTACAAGCGGGGCACGGGCCCTTCTGGCGGGGTGTACGCTGAGGCTACGCGCGACGATTTTATTGACGACGTGGTAAACATCGCCAAATATCTTTCAGAGCATCCCAATATCGACTCGACCAGGATCGGTCTTATGGGCGGAAGCGGTGGAGGACTAATCGGCCCGCTGGCCGCAGCTCGCTACCCGAAAATCTCTTTCGTGGTAAGCAATTCTGGCCCGATCGTACCGTCCGAGGAGCAGCTAAACTATAACATAGAGAACGCCCTGAGATACCGGGGCTATGCCGATTCCCTGGTAGATCTGGCCATGCCGGTGTGGCGACGGCACCACGCCGCCTGGGCTCAAAGCGACACGGCTGAGCTTGAGGCAGTAACCGCCCAGATCACCAAGATGCGAAAACACTACGATCCATTTCTTTTGCCCACCCCGTACCAGGAGGTATTTCAAGACTCCAACCTCATCTTCCTCTGGCCCACGTTCAGATCAGCCTCCCGCGACTACCTCTCAGAGTTGAAACAGATGCGAGCCAAA
>JBARPA010000343.1:0-2632 GCA_049642665.1 Candidatus Zixiibacteriota bacterium | reverse complement strand
GTGGGCCTAGTCTGGATAGGATTCGCTCATGAGAACGATTCCTTTGCCCAGAAGTTTTTATTCGGAGAGGACAGGGAAACCAACCGACAAAGAGCTGCCCAGGCAGCTTTGAATTTAGTCAGATTGTTTTTAACCAGATAAAATGAGAACTTTTATTGCGGTGGAGCTTCCACCAGAGGTGAAAAGGAAAATCGAGGAAGTTCAGGCTCCTCTGAAAAAGACGGACACCTATGTTTCCTGGGTTAAGCCGGGTAATGTCCACCTCACTTTGAAGTTTCTGGGCGAGGTTGAAGAGGAAAGAATTGAGGATGTTTTTTCTGGAACGGAAAGGGCTTTGAAAGGATCTAAAGCGTTTAAACTCAGTCTTAAAGACCTGGGCTGTTTTCCCAACCTGAGAAGACCCAGAGTGGTCTGGTTGGGGGTAGACAAGGGGAAAGATGAACTTTCTCAAATTCAAAGAGAGATAGAAGAAGAATTGTCTAAATTGAAATTTCCTAAAGAACAAAGACCGTTTTCTGCTCATTTGACCATAGGCAGGGTTAAATCCCCTAAGAATATTGAAAAGCTGATCAGTTTAATAGAGACCACGAACTTTCAAACAGAGGAGGTAGTAGTAGATGAAGTGGTGGTGATGAGATCGCAACTTCATCCCCAGGGGGCAATATATACGCCCTTGAAAAAAATCAAACTTTTGGAGTTTTAGTCCACTTTTTATGGTGGAAGCTAATCACAGGTTGCCTGCCCGGCCAGGGAGACAACCTGTGCTACCTGAGAACTTTATTTAATAAGGAGGAGCAAAATGGCAGAGATGTTACCCGAAAAGAAAAAAGCATTGGAGCAGGCAGTATCCCAGATCGAACGACAGTTTGGAAAAGGTTCCATTATGCGACTGGGAGATGAGACCATAGACCTTTCAGTTTCGGTTATACCCACGGGCTCTTTGACCTTAGATTCAGCCTTGGGGGTGGGTGGCGTTCCCCGGGGCAGGGTGATAGAGATCTTTGGTCCGGAGGCATCGGGCAAAACTACCATGGCTTTACACATCTTAGCCGAGGCTCAGAAAAAAGGTGGAGTGGCTGCCTTTGTGGATGCTGAGCACGCGTTGGATGCTAAATACGCTAAAGCTCTGGGTGTGGATTTAGATAATCTTCTGCTTTCTCAGCCGGATACCGGGGAACAGGCTTTAGAGATTACCGAGACCTTGGTCAGATCGGGTGCTGTGGATATGATTGTGGTGGATTCGGTGGCAGCTTTGGTGCCCAGAGCTGAGATTGAGGGGGAAATGGGCGAATCCCATATGGGACTTCAGGCCCGGCTTATGTCCCAGGCTTTACGCAAGCTAACCGGCACCATTAGTAAATCAAAAGCTTGTGTGATCTTCGTTAACCAGACCAGAATGAAGATCGGGGTGATGTTCGGAAATCCGGAGACCACCACCGGAGGATTGGCTCTCAAATTTTATTCATCCATAAGATTGGATATAAGAAGGATATCTAATATAAAGGAGGGGGACGAGGTTAAAGGTTCAAGAAACCGGGTTAGGGTGGTAAAAAATAAAGTGGCCCCTCCATTTAAGGAGGCTCAGTTCGACATCATCTTCGGAAAAGGAATCTCCAAGACTGGTGAGCTGATCGATCTGGGAACAGAGCTTGAACTGGTGGAAAAAAGTGGAGCCTGGTATTCCTATAAAGGCGAAAGGATGGGTCAGGGAAGGGAAAATGCCAAGGGATTTCTGGATGATAATCCGGATATTGCCACCCAGATCGAAAATGGGATAAGAGAAGAACTGAAAATCTCAGCTCCGGCAGAGGAACAAAAAAAGGAATAAATTAAACTTAAAAGCATTCTGTTTTGCCAGAGGAAAAGGTTGTTACCAGAATCGAGACGCAGAGGAGAAATCCTAAAAGAAAATCGATTTATCTGAACCAGAAGTTCGCCTTTGGCCTGGACCAGGAGACATTATTCAAGCATGGTCTGAGAGTCGGCGATCACCTGACCGATGAAGAGATCGAAAAAATTCTCCAGAGCGAGAAGAAAAGAAAAGCCAAAGAGGCCGCCTTAAGTCTTTTATCCTATAGAGCCAGATCTGAGAATGAGATTTCTCAAAAACTAAAAAAGAAAGGATATGACCAGAACAGCATAAAAGAAGTCATAGCAGACCTGAAAAGAGTAAATCTTCTGGATGATTATGAGTTTGCCTGCCTATGGATCAAGGACAGGTTAAGAAACAGGCCCAGGGGTGTAGCGCTTTTAAGACAGGAACTGAAAAGGAAAGGAATAGAAAAAGAAAGCATAGAGAAGGCCTTAGACGAATTTTATCCTGAAGAGAGTGAGCCAAAAATCGCCTCGGAGTTAATCAGAAAAAGACAGAAAAGATACCAGAGTCTGGATAAGAAATTGGCTAGAAAGAGAATGTCAGACTTCCTTTTAAGGCGTGGTTTTTCGTATGAGGTGGTAAAGGAAGCCATTAACGTATTCATAGATTTACCTGAAGAATCTTAAAAAATGAAATCTGAAAAGATAAGACAGGGTTTCTTAGATTTCTTTAAAGTAAAAAAACACAAAATTGTGCCCAGCTCATCTTTGATCCCCGAAGATGATCCCACACTCCTCTTTGCCAATGCCGGGATGA
>JBARPA010000342.1:0-1553 GCA_049642665.1 Candidatus Zixiibacteriota bacterium | reverse complement strand
CGGGACAACTCCTCTGTGACAATCGCCATCTCGGTGATCCCTCCACCAGAACCCCCATATTTTTCAGGTACATAGCATTTGAAAAGCCCAGCCTGAGCGAAGATTTTAACCATATCCCAGGGAAATTCCTGGGTCTCGTCATAATATGATCTTTTAGGCAGAATGTGTTCCTTTGCTATTTTTCTAGCCAGCTCCCTTAAACTTTTCTGTGATTCGGAGAGGAAGAAATCCATACTCTTTTCCTTTGCTTATATGATAATCAAAAAATAGTCCTGTATTTCCGCTGAGCAATTAATTTAAGTCAAAATCAGGTCAAAGTCAACTTTTCTTATAAGATGCTTTATGGAGAATTTTTGTTTATGGTTTTATTTCAATCTTGTAGTCGCCAAATTTATACGTAAGCTCGAAGATTCTTGACGACATCTTGACGATTGTGTCTTTTTAACCCGGAACTGCAATTGCCCAATTCATTGGGTTTTCTTTGGCTCGATTTTCTGTAGTTGCCTAATTCATTAGGCTTATTTTAGCTCGATGAATCGAGCGACTACAGAAAAATATGTTTAATCTGTTGGGGGTCATCCCAAACAAATAACCCACCTTGAAAACAAGGTGGGCTATCGATTTCTGTTATGAAAGGCAAGGGATCTTAATACTTAGTTGGGAAGTACATTGCCGCTACACTCCCCTCAAAAAAATCCATGTCAGTAGATGTTCCAGAAGAAATTCGAGCTCGGAAATAAAATGTTGTGGATCCAGAACCAGATACTAAAAAGGTGTGAATCGCGGTTAATGGTATATATGTAGAGTAATCAGCAGTGGAGAGTGAAATACGGAGGTAAGAGTCTGGAGTTCCAGATGCTGAGGTGGTCCACCCTGCGTAGACAGTGCCGGTGAATGACGTTAAGTCAAAGTCTGCAAATCCGGTTCCTATACAGACCACATATCCGGTCCCAGGATGAGTGACCGTAACCGATTTGAGAGTAAGCCATGATGTACTTAGACTTGTTTCAGTTCCAGATCCACTTGCATTAGAGTACTCAACGCCGGGAACTTGTCCTGTGATATCACCCCCGACCTGGAGATCACCACTTGTATAAACATCGCCCGCGAAGTAACCAGCCCAGGTGGCGCCATTGGCGTTTCCATAGATTGCGTAATCCACACCAGTATTCCCCCTGGCCCACACAGCGCTCCTGCCACTCCCATCTGCCATGGCTTGTATTGCATCCCCGCCTGTTCCTGTATTTTTGGCTAATACTGCAGCTCCAAGACTGGAACCACCCCATTCACCACGGATCGAATAGGAGCTGCCTCCCTGCGCCTGGACTGCGTATGATTGCCCACTTCCATCTATATCTAACTTCGCAGCCGGACTTGTAATTCCGATCCCCACTTTTCCAGATACCGCCGAATATATGTTATCGCCTGAAATAGTCCAGTCACCATCAGTGCCTGAGGTCACCGCAGTCTCCGCCACATATGCATAACCTACGCTGGTTAACCTGGTTCTGGGAGATAGTTCTGCATCGGGCCAAACAGTGATCCCCATATAC
>JBARPA010000341.1:0-2012 GCA_049642665.1 Candidatus Zixiibacteriota bacterium | reverse complement strand
GGGCGATCGGGATTACCGGACTCCGGCAGAGCAGTCGGAGCAGCTTTTCACCACACTCCAGCGTCAGGGAATAGATTCCTGGTTTTTAAGATTTCCAGACGAGGGTCACTCAGTAAACAAACCTTTAAATTACCGGCTGTGGCTTGAGACCATCTTCAATTGGCTTTCCCGCTATTTAAAACAGGAAGATTTAGAAAAACCAATATTTTAGATTCAGATCAGTTTACACCTGGAATGTGAACCTTCAGGTTCACCAATATTTTTTTTATGCGGGGCTAAATGCCCCGCCTATGAAGTTCGTATCTCCCACAACTAATAGGAGCGGGAATTCATCCCGCTCTAAACAATAAGGTGCTATCTATATAGAAGCATTAATACTTATAAATTAGAAAACCGTCGGAGGGTCGCTCCGACGGTTTTCCATCCAGAGAAGCACTTTGGTTAGTTGTTACTGGTTAACTATGAGCGCACAAAGTGCTACCCTTCTACTTGCTTTCTTAAAAACGTTGGAACCTCCAGATCATCGGGAGTAACGGATTTGACCTTTCCATTCTGAATAAAGACCTGCTGGTTGGATCTGGAATGCCGCTCCAACACCAATTTCTTGGAGGAGAAAAGATCACCTACGCTTTCCTCAGATTCCAAATTCCTCCTCTCATGTTTTTCTCCAAATCCTGTTGCTATTACGGTGATTCTTAACTCATCTTTGAGTTCTGGATCAATTACTGCCCCGAAAATCACATGGGCATCGCATCCGGCTGCCTCTGTTACAGCTGTCGCTGCCTCATTCACCTCAAACAGGGTTAATTCGTTCCCGCCAGTTATGTTAACCAACAAACCTCTGGCTCCAGTGATGCATATACCATCCAGAAGGGGACTGGAAATAGCCAGCTGGGCAGCCTCTTTGGCCCTGTTTTCCCCCTCAGCTACTCCCACTCCCATCATGGCATCTCCCATCTCAGACATTATGGTCTTGACATCCGCAAAATCCAGATTTATCAAACCCGGGACAGAGATCAGATCCGATATTCCCCGGGTAGCATTGAGCAGAACCTCGTCCGCCATTTTAAAGGCGTCGGTTAGACGGGTCTCCTGAGTTACAATAGATAAAAGCCTCTGATTGGGAATAGCGATCAGGGTATCCACTCTCTCCTTTAACTCATCGATTCCAGCCAGAGCCTGGGAAATTCTCTTTTTACCCTCGAACTCAAAGGGTTTGGTGATCACCGCAATGGTTAAGGCTCCATTTTGCTTGGCGATCTCAGCCACAACAGGTGAAGCCCCGGTTCCGGTACCACCTCCCATTCCGGAGGTAATGAAGACCATATCCGCACCAGCCAGGTTCTCGGCCACCAGGTCTCTGTCCTCCTCTATAGATTTCCGGCCTAAAACCGGGTCAGACCCAGCACCCAATCCCTTGGTGATTCTGCCTCCAATCTGAATTCGGTGGGTGGCTTTGGAGTTTTCCAGCGCCTGAAGGTCTGTGTTTATGGAGATGAACTCCACGCCAGACAAGTTAGCATCAATCATTCGATTAATGGCATTTCCTCCGGCACCCCCAACCCCCACCACCTTCATCTTGGCGTAGTTTTCAACCTCGGAATCCAATTCAAAGAACATCTATCCCTCCTCTCAGAAATTGTGTAGTAATTTTTTTATTTAGTTCATTATTATTGGCAATGTATCTCCATGTAAAAGTTGCATTTAACCTTAAGCTGTATTCTGTTGCACTATTCATTAATAAAAAACCCTTTTTAAAAGTACTCCCCAAACCAGTTTTTCATCTTATAAACTGCTCTTTTTATGAGGTTTTTCTCCTTTCGATCTTTTTTCTCCTCCGGTTTTTTGAAACCCCAGAGAACCAGTCCCACTCCGGTGGAATACATAGGATTTGATATGATCTCGTTAGTGCCGTCAATTCCGGCTGGAAATCCTACCTTGGTAGGCATATCAAAGACCTGCTCAGCCAGCTCCACCATCCCCTCCATCAGGGACCCACCGCCAGTTAAAAC
>JBARPA010000340.1:0-11299 GCA_049642665.1 Candidatus Zixiibacteriota bacterium | reverse complement strand
ATTTATCTCAAGACTTGTACCTTTTTTGAGTTTTGAGGTTAATTTAAAACTTCCATTTAAAAGTTTAACTCTTTCTTCCATACTGAAAAGGCCGAATCCTTTTTTCATCTTTTGTTCTCTTTGCACTTTCTTCAAATCAAAACCTATACCATCATCTTTTACGGTAAGTACGGCAAAATTGTTTTTCTTTTCAAGTAAAATTGAAACTTGGGTAGCTTGGGCATGTTTGGCCACATTGGCCAAAGCCTCCTGGGAAATTCTGTAGAGAACCATTTCTAAATCCTGGGTGAGCCTGCGTCGGTACCTGTCACTTATAAGTGTAACCTTAATATCAGTTCTTCTGGAGAACTCTTTAATATACCACCTCAAGGTTTCAACCAGACCCAGATCGTCAAGCAGGGGCGGTCTTAAATTGCTGGTCAAATCTCTAACTTTGTTTAAAGTTTGAATGATTAGATTTTCATTATCTTTGATTCTCTGAATCACCTGATCAAACTCAGCGGGAACATTCTTTCTGGTTATCTCCGTATTTATCTTCATATAAGCTAAATCCTGACTGATCTCATCGTGCAGTTCCTGAGCGATTCTTTTTCGCTCCTCCTCCTGAGCGCTGACCACCCGTTGAGCTAAAGTCCTCAGGTTTCCGGCTTGCTCTCTGACCACATCCATCAATTTGATGTTCTGCAGAGCTACAGCCAGGTGGCTGGCCAGGGTCTGAATAAAGGCGGTTTCGGACTCGGCGAAAACTCTTTCTCTGCCCATAGCGCCCACCATAATCGCTCCGAAGAGTCTTTTACCCGTGGTTATGGGAACAATTACAAAAGACTTCACTCCTTCCGCCCTGAAATAATCCCTCTCTCTTTGAGATAGAGGTGCCTTTTCGACTATGGGGGCATAAACGAATTTTTCCTTTCGCTGATAGAGCCTCAGTAGTCTGGGGAAATCCTTCAGCAGGAACCTACTACCTATGATCTCTGGGCGAGGTTGGTTCTTCATGTATGCTGCCTTTACCTCCCCTCCTTTCCCTTCCTCATCCATAAGGCTGATGCTACATCTTTCAACTCCTAGTGCCTTAGCCGTCTCCTCACAAGTCAAGTGCAGCATTTTGTCCAGGTCATGAATCTGAGAAATCTTGTAATTTATCTGGAGAATGGTATTTAAATCCCTGCTTTTGCGCAGGATTTTCTCCGCCTCTTTACGCTCGGAAATATCTTTGGTTATAGCCACAAAAGCCACGGGCTCACCAGAAGCACTCCTGACCACGCTGGCTGATAGTTCGCCTGGAAACTCACGCTTATCCACGGTGAGCAATGTGTATTCCTCATCTTTAACGAAACTTTGCTCTAAGGTTTTTCTCAAGTTTCTTTTTGCACGGGAATGGTCTTTTGGAGCTATGAAGTCGAGACTGCTTCTCCCAAATATCTCTTTTTTTGAAGAAAAGCCATGTAAATCTAAGGTCGCTTGATTACATTCGATGATGTTCCCCTTTAAGTCAGTGACCGTAACTGCATCACCGATAGAGGAAAAGATGTTCTTTATCTTTTCCTCGCTCTCCTTCAGCGCATCATCTGCTTTTTTGCGTTCGGTTATGTCACTGATTAGGGCATAAAATCCTTTAACTTTTCCCTTTTCTCCAAAATCAGGGATATAGCTAGCATACACATAACGGGTTCCTCCATCTTTGTAGGGTACGGTACTCTCGAATGTTACTTTCTGTCCCGATAAGGCTTTCTTTACATATCCCCTAATTTTCTGATAAGCGGATTTACCCAAAACCTCCTTGATGTGTTTTCCCCTAGCTTCTTCAGGCGAATACCCAAACCAATCTTCGTACCCCTTATTATTAAAGCGATAGCGTTGATCTGAGTCTACATATGAAATCAATACCGGCAAAGAATCGGTCAAAAGGCGGAGCTGTTTTTCGTTCTCCCTTATGACTTCCTCAGCCTTCTTATGTGCGGTGATGTCATGGGCAAAGACAGCCAACTTCGCAACTTTTCCCTTCGCATCAAGAATAGGATATATATTATTATCCAACCATCGGCCCTTTCTTTGATCCTCGAAACGGATAGGCTGCCCGGAACGAATAGCCTTATTCATCTGTATCTTCCTGTGCTGAGCTACATCAGGTGACATGAAATCAAAGGCGCATTTTCCGACAAGCTCATCTTGCTTCTTGCCAAACACTTTAGATAATGCATCGTTCATGGCCACGATGATTCCATCAGGATTCACCAGTAACACCACTTCAAATGAAGCATTCAATATCGCCCGTGCTGTCTCCTCGCTCTGCCTGAGTGCTTCATCAGTTTTCTTCCGTTCCGTAATGTCCCGGGCAATACCAAATAGACTACTCACTTCCCCATTTTCAGAAATGGGAACGACACTAACCTCAATGGGAACAGTCCTGCCACTTTTGTGGAGCAGATTTATTTCTAAGTTCTGAATAATCTCTCCTGCAAACACCTTTTTAAACAAAGTTTTTGCTCTCGAAAGCTCAGAAGGACTAATAATAGTGGAGAATTTTCTTCCTAGTCTTTCCCCAGGAGTGTAGCCCAGAATCCGTTCAATTGCTGGGGAACAGTAAATCGTTTTGCCGTATTTATCTGTCTGGAAAATGTAATCAGGACTTGCCTCAGCCATCATACGAAAACGTTGCTCGCTCTCAATAAAAGCCTCCTCTGCCAGTTTTCGCTTGGTGACGTCGGTATCGGTGCCAATCATTCGAACTGCATTCCCATCTTTATCCCGTATCACTTTCCCGTTTGAGAGAACCCAGCGGACAGAACCATCCTTGTGCATCATCCGGTGCTCAACAATATACTCTGGTGTTTTTCCCTCAATACACGCCTGAGCTGATGCCATAACTGGTTTCAGATCGTCGGGATGCACGTAGGTTGTCCAGACATCTATGTCATTGGGGATTTCTTTATCTTTATATCCCAGGATCTCCTTGATATTGGGATCGATGTAGAATCTGTTGGATTTTAAGTCCCAATCCCAAACACCGACTTTGGCAGCCTTTGTGGATAACTTGTATCGTTCCTGGCTCAACTGCAACGCCTCTTCCGTCTTCTTGCGTTCGTTGATATCCTGTCCTATAGCAATTGCAATTAAATCCTTTTCCCGGGAACCCAAGATTGCTGTGTTGGACCAGAGAATTGTACGAATTTCACCCTTTTTGGTTTTAATGGGACCTTCGTATTGATCCCGGGGATGAGCCTGGACCCAACTGGCAAAGGACTTCAACTTTTTATGACGGTATTCAGGAGGGAGAAACATCTCCGGCCATTTTTTACCCAACACTTCTTGACGCTGGTAGCCAGTAATCCGCTCGCATTCCTTGTTGAAAGCTGTAATTCGGGCATCGTGATCCAGGCAGATGATCAGGCTGTTGGCAGTTTCAATAACAGATTTTGAGAAGTCGCGTTCTTTTTTTATGGCATTTTGTGCTTCCACCTCCCGGATTCGGGATGCGGCAGCCTCAACCAACATCTCTAATGCCTCAATTGTCTTCCTGTCCGGGCGAAAACCATCAACCGGAGTATCCGCGGAAAGGTATCCCATAACCTTTCCTGAAAAATCCCGCAGGGGCACGAAGAGTTCATCTTCCTTCTGCCAATTTCCATAAATTGTCTCTTTTCTTTTTTGAGGTATGTAACGACCGGTCTTACCAAAATCCACACCGGCCTCAACCGGAACGAAAAACGAATCGGAGATACGGAATCTTTTATTTGTTATTCGAGCTCTGAGCTTGGGACCAAGGGGAGGGGCTTTTCTTGCTCTCTGAACCACAGCGGCAGGTAACCCCACCTGGCCTAGGTTGACGATCTCTCCTCCCGGCTTATTTATGGTCATAACCGCACGTTGGAAAAGACCGGAATCACGAACTGAACGGCAAACTCTGGTTAAGATATCATCGAACTTATCTAGACCCCTGAGATCTGATAAAAGTCGGGCACGTTCCCTAGTAATTTGTTCACTTCGAATCAGCTTATCCTCTGCCTGTTTCTGTTGTATGGCACTGGCTATCTGAGTTGAGGCATATTTTAGAATTTCCAACTCCCTTTCACCGTATGCCGAAGGATTGGTGTAACTCTGCACAGTAACAACGCCGATAACTTCCTCTCCGATCTTCAGCGGAACACCCAGCCAGATCTTTGAGCGAACTCCTATTGTTTTAACTTTACCGGATTCAATTAATTTTTTTCTGACCTCCCGGGTAACCAGAAGTGGTTTATCGTGCTTTATAACATAAGCGGTTAATGTCTTTCCCGCCGGGAAAGAGGTGAATTTATCTTTTTGATCCACGTAATATGGAAGAGATATGGTGTCAGTATTCTTATCGTAGAGTGCAATATAGAGGTTAGTTGTATCCAGAACCGTGCCCAGCACGTTGTGAATGGTTTTGTAAAGTTCCTGAAGATCCCTGACCCTGTGTACTGATTCAGCTATTTTATACAACACCGACTGGATTTGTTCGGACTTTTTCTGTTCGGTGATATCCCAGAAGATTCCCAGAACTCCAATGGGTTTGCCGTCATCTCCTAATACCGGCGTTTTTACGGTCCGAACAACCTTTCTTTTCCCTTTCTCAACATAATCCTCAACTATCTCCTTTGTTTTTCCAGTTCTGATGATATCTCGATCATCTCTTCTATACTTTTGGGCTAGCTCTTTTGGGAAATAATCGAAATCGGTCTTTCCTCTGAACTCCTCAGGTTCGATACCCAAAGCACTGCAAAAATTTCTATTGGCAGAAACATAAACCGAGTTTTTATCTTTCAGAAAGATCATCTGGGGCAAATTCTCAAGCAGAGTCCTGTATTTCTCCTCAGATTCTCTGAGAACTTTGATACTTTGTTCCTGCAGCCATGCAGCACGATCACTCAGCTCTTTGTAGAGCCTGGCATGCTCAATTCCCACTGCTATCTGATTGGCTATGATTAAAGCTAAACTTTTCTCCGAAGAGGTAAAAGACTTGTAATGTTTTATTGTTCCAAAATTGAGTGCTCCAAGAACCTTGTTTCTTATTTTCAGTGGAACAGATAAGGAGGACTTAATTTTTGCTTTGGCAAAGAGTTCCCTTTCAGATTTATTAGCTTTAACCTTAGATATATCAGGTGAGTGAATGATCCTCTTCTGGGTAATTATTCTCTTGAACTTTGGAAACCTGTTTAAATCAATTTTTAAGTCGAGATGAACGGGACGAGAACGACCTTGGATGTAAACTGCCTTGACTATTGCAAATTTTTTCTCATCATCTGTCAGCCATATAGAACAGCGGTCTACACCCATTGCCTGAGCAGCGATTCTTAATGAGGTCTTAAGAAGCTGATCTAAGTTTGAAATACTGGAGGTTGCCTGGCTTATTTTCAGAAGGACATCCTTTTCGGAGTCAGCCATTTCAAAAATCCTTATTTTTTGTGAATATGTCTGATTTTAGTTTAATAAGACAATCAGCAAAAGTCTGTAGATTCTTACATTCAAATATTTAAAAGAACCTGATCCCAAAAGTTATCTGATTTGATACTGTAATTTATATGAAAATATTGGACTTTTTAAGCTGTAAAAATTATAATACTTAAAGAAGTTCACGTTCGTAGAATATGAGAGCTTTGTCTTTTAAAAGATTTGAAATGAATACTATACCCTGATGGATGCTTAGGATGTTGAGCCATGCAGTTTGAAGATCAGCTTAAAAATTTAGAGAAATTCATTTTAAATAAAAAAGCTTCGCAGAATAAAAAAACCTGGCAAAAAGGTTTACCCGAACTTCTTGGCGGGGTATTTAACAGAAACACATGCGGGGAGTGCATCCTGGTGGAGAAAGAATTTCAACCTGACCTGGAGCAGGTCTTTCAAGAACCCTTTGAATACAAAGGGAAAACCATAGCCACATTAGCTAATGATGCAAACCTTTCTGGCTTCGATATTCATAAGGCAATCTTTTTGGATACTGAGACCACAGGCTTAGCTGGTGGAACCGGAACTTATGCTTTCTTGGTCGGATTGGGATTTTTCCAAAACGACCTCTTTAAGGTTAAACAGTATTTTATGAGAGACTTTCACGAGGAGAAGGCATTGCTTTTCTCCCTGCAAAGTGATCTAAAGAAATTTGACTGCGTGGTTTCCTATAATGGTAAAAGATTCGATATACCCCTGCTTAATACCAGATTCATTGTGAATCAGACTAAATTCGGATTTGAAAATCTCCTGCACCTGGATTTGCTTTACCCCACCAGAAGGGTCTGGAAAAGAAGATTAGGAAACTGCAGCCTCTCCAATATAGAATCCTGTATACTTAACCTTTACAGAAAAAGCGATGTTCCCGGTGAGATGGTTCCCCAGATATATTTTGATTTTGTTAGATTAGGCGAAACCCAGCTATTGAAGAAGGTTTTCGATCACAATGTCTATGATATAGTATCCATGGTATCTCTTTTAAAGGCTTTATGTATTTGTTTTGAAAACCCGGAAATAGAGAAGATTCTGGATCCGGTTGACCTTTACAGCCTGGGCAGGTTTCATTTTATGCTGGGCGAAAATGAAAAAAGCTTGAGTTTTTTCAAGTTGGCCTCAAAGGGCAAATTAGATGATGAACTAAAACTTGAAATGGGGAGATGTTACTCTTTAGCACACAAGAGATTAGGAGATTGGGATAACGCTTCAAAAATCTGGTATAATCTAATCCAGAACCACCCGGAAAATCTCTTCTCTTACCAGGAGTTAGCTAAATTTCACGAACATAAAACTAAAGATTATTCCAAAGCGCTAAATATTGTAAACCAAGCAATACAGCAGATCGACGTGAGTTCTTTTTTACATAATGATTCTTATGATAAAGAGATCAAAGACAGTTTTTACTATAGAAAAAGAAGAATAGAAAAGAAGCTTAAAGTATAGCTTGAAGAATAAGGGTTCTTTACTTTTGGGAAAAATTGATGTTTAGTTGAATCAATAATCTATTTGAATCAAGAGTCATTTTCCACTTAAAACTAACTGGGATATCTTTATGGTGGGGCAAGCAGTGCTGCTTCTGAAATACAGGTCATTGGCTATCCCCTCAATGCCCTGAAGGAGCCCCGAAAGCGTTCCGGCCAAGGTAACCTCATGCACTGGATAAGTCAGCTCCCCGTTTTCTATCCATAATCCTTCTGCCATTTGAGAGAAATCCCCGGTTATTGTATTTATCCCGAAGCCCATCAGATCTGTAACATAAAATCCTCTCGAAGTACCCCTGATTAAATCCTCAGGTTTCTTGTCTCCATTTTCCAGAAAGAAGTTCATGGAAGAAATGTAAGGGGTGGAATCGTAGCCCCTTCTGGCATTTCCTGTGGATTTCGTCTTTGCTTTTCTTGCAGTGTAGGTATTGTAAAGAAAAGATGTAAGCACCCCCTGATCGATTATCTTTTTCCTCTGAGTTGGGATACCCTCCCCGTCAAAGGGTAAAGAACCCAAACCCTTGAGCATGGTTCCATCGTCCCAGACATTCACCAGATTCGAGGCGATCTTTCCCCCTTTTTTGTCAGCTAAAAAGGAAGCTTTTTTAAATACGGACTCTCCATTTATGGCTGAGGATATGGCATCCAGAAATCTCGTGGCTGCAGTGGATTCAATTATCACCGGAACTTTCTGGGATTTGACCTTTTTCGCCCCTAAAAGTCTTATTCCTCTTTTAGCAGCTATTTTCCCTACTTCTTCAGGAGATAACAAATCCCTGAAAAATCTCTTGGCATCCCAGAACACGCTTCCCCTTTTCTCCCCCTTCTCCTCAGCCACAGGAACGCAGCTTAAACTAACTCCTGAGGAGTTGAAGCTAATGCTTTTTCCCAGTGAATTAGCTAATATTATACTGGTCTCATAATGAGAAAAGGATGCTCCCTCTGAATTTTTCACCCGGGGGTCAAATGCAAATGCTGCCTCTTCACATCTTCTGGCCAGCTCTATTTTTTTGTTTATGTCCAGCGATTTCAACTTTGAATCATATATCTGCAGATCTTCTGATGCTAAAGGTAAATCCTCCTCAGGCAGACCATTGTATTCATCTAATGAGGCTTGCTTTGCCATATAGACGGTCTTATCCACCAGATTATTCAATGGCTCCGAGTCGAAATCAGAGGTATGGGAAAAACCAAGTCTGTTTTTCACGAAAACCCTTAATCCCAATCCTTTTCTTTGCGATTGCTCTAATATTTCGATCTCGCCTTTTCTTACCTGGACGTTGAACTCCTCCCCTGCATCCAGGTAAACTTCCGCCTGGGTGGCTCCCTTATTTAAAGCCTTTTTAATAAGATCTTCAGTTAGTTCTCGATAATTCATTTTTTCACTGGTTAACTATTCTAATAGTAAAATCATCTTCATAATGAATGCAAAAAAATCATACTTTTGTCCCGCCCACTGTAATTTCCCTGAATTTGACTGTGGGCTGACCTAATCCGGCCCAGACCGATTGATTATCCTTACCGCAGGTTCCGGTGGTGGAATCTATCAGAAGGTCATTTCCCACCAGCTCAATATTTTTCATAGCCTCCGGACCATTTCCGATAAGCACAGCTCCCTTTATTGGTCTGGTGACCTTACCTTCCTCTATGAGATATCCCTCTCTCACCAGGAAGTTGAAATTGCCAGTGCTGGTGTCCACCGTACCACCTCCCAGCTTCCTGGCAAAGACCCCCTTTTCCACCGATTTTATTATATCATCCGGATCGGCTTCTCCCCTATCGATAAAAGTGTTGCTCATTCGGGGAATGGGATAACAACGATAGGATTCCCTTCTTCCGTTTCCGGTGGAACAGGTCCCCATCAGTTTAGCATTCAGTTCATCCCAGAGGAATCCCTGAAGCATACCATTTTTGACCAGAACTTTTCTCTGACCGGGAGTGCCCTCATCATCTATGTTAAATGATCCTCTTCCATAAGGAATGGTGGCATCATCCACCACGTCAACCACATCAGATGCCACTTTTTGGCCCAGCTTATCGCTCATAAGAGAGGTCTTTTTTCTGATTCCGTCCCCTTCCAGGGAGTGACCAAAAGCCTCGTGCACTAAAACCCCGCCCCATCCGAAGCCCACTACCACCGGATTAAGACCAGCTGGCGTTTCCCCGGCATCAAGCATATCTATCGCTTGCCTGGCTGCTTCCCTGGCAGTTGATTCCGGAGGATTTTCCCTAAAATAATCTATACTCACTCTTCCTCCGGAGGTGGCATAGCCTTCGAATTTCTTGCTCCCCTCAATGGCCAAAGATGAGACAGCTAATCTGACTATATCCTGAACATCGCTTACCTTCAGCCCCTCTGAATTTACTATCATTATCTTTTTTGACTCATCATAGTATAACACCCTAACCTGCATGATTCTCTGATCATAATCTCTGGAAGCCTGATTGGCTCTTTTTAAAAGATCAATTTTTTTCTCATCCCCCATAAGCGGAGCCGGTGACTCCAGTGAAAAATGAGGTCTAACCTTTTGATGGCTGATATTTAAAGGCTTTATCCTCTGGTTTGATTCAGCGATGAAGGATGCAGCCCGGGCAGCTTTTTTCAGATTGGACATCTGGAAATCATCTGAATATGCATATCCGGTTTTCTCCCTGGAGTTCACTCTTATCCCTGCTCCCTGCATAATCCCGTAGGATAAAGCCTTGAGCTTATCCTCATCCAGAAGCATCTCGGTAGTTACCTGATATTCCAGATAGATCTCGGCAAAATCTCCCCCTCGGCAAAGTGCTAATTCCAGAATTATTTTAAAATCCTCATCTGTGAGGGGAAACGAAAAATTCATCAATGCTTTTGGATTTAATTCCATATAAGAAAATATCTTTTTTCAATTAACAACTTCTATTTTGTCTTAATCAAACATATTTTCTTTTTTTAGTCAATACAAAAAAGGCGCCGGTTTAAGAAACCGACGCCCTGAACATCAAAAAGGAATATTCTATCTTCCTCTCATCTCTCTGGCCTTGGTAGTGATTTGCTCTTTGGACCAGTCGTCATCCATCATTCTCTGGAAAAACTTGTCCATCATAGCATGATCTGTAATCAGGGAATCCATCATCATCCCCATCATAGTGGTATCCGCTACGATCACCCACATCATATTCTCTTTGAACTCGGGATTCTCCATCATCTTCTGGGTGATCTTCTCGGCAATCTCCGGGTTGGCCATCATGGTATCGATGGCTTTATCCTGATCACAACCGGATATCATCAAAAAACCTGCTAAAAGGAAAAGCAAAATTGTAATGATTATTACTTTTTTCACCTATTTCACCTCCTCAAAGATGGTTTTGTTATTTTCATTTTTAACATTTTCCAGTTTATCTAAAGTTTTGGGGTTTGTCAAGTGATTTTTAATGGCAGCTGTAAACACTTTCTCAGCTTTCATCAATCAGGGATATTCTGGTTATTGAATACGGTTTCAAACTATCAATTGTCATTCATGCTTAATTTTCTCGATGTATTTTCCCGCCACAAAGGCAGCTATGGAGCCATCCGAGGTGGCGGTGGTTATCTGCTGCAGGATCTTTTCTCTTGCATCTCCTGCTGCGAACACCCCTGGAACAGAGGTCTCGGTATTCTCATTGGTTTTAATGTAACCCCATTTGTTAAGCTCCAGTTTTCCCTGGAGGAACTGAGTATTGGGAATCATGCCCACAAAGATGAATACACCCTGCACCGGGATATCTTTTATCTTTTGGGTATCTCTTTTTTTTATGCTAACCGACTCCACTTTATTTTCACCATTGATGGAGGTGAGCATTGAATTCAGGTAAAATTTGTTACTGGGACTCTGGGTGACCCTCTCCTGAAGGATTTTCTCAGCTGTCATCCGGGGCAGGAATTCAACGAAACTGATCGATTTCACGAACTTCATAAGGAACAATCCCTCCTGCAAACCTGAATTCCCGCACCCGATGACTGCGATGTCCTTATCTTTGAAAAACGCCCCGTCACAGATGGCACAGTAGGAAACTCCTCTGCCTTTAAATTTCTCCTCGCCGGGCACATTGAGCTTTTTGTAATCCGTACCGGTAGCGATGATCAAAGCTGTAGAGCGAAATTCCTTGTCCGGAGTTTTCACCACCTTTATCCCATCCTGAAAATCAACAGATTTTACCTCATCCACCACAACCTGCATTCCGAACTTTTGGGCTTGCTTTTCCATCTTCTTCACCAGCTCCAACCCGCCTATGCCCTCAGGAAATCCGGGATAGTTCTCCACCCATTCGGTTGATGCCACCTGCCCCCCCGGAACCAGCTGACCTACAAGCAGTATCTTCAACCTGCCCCTGGC
>JBARPA010000339.1:0-2562 GCA_049642665.1 Candidatus Zixiibacteriota bacterium | reverse complement strand
GTATTATCCAGCCAAAAAGGATTCGGATAAAGACGGCGTGCCGGATAAGGATGATATGTGTCCTGAGACACCATTTGGATGTCTGGTGGATGTGAACGGATGCCCCATTGACTCCGATGGTGACGGAGTCTGTGATGGACTGGATAAATGCCCGGATACTCCCAGAGGATGTACAGTGGATGTGAATGGTTGTCCATCGGATGCTGATGGCGATGGGGTTTGTGATGGGGTAGATAGATGTGCCGATACTCCCATGGGAGTTAAAGTGGATGCCAAAGGATGTCCCCTGGATTCCGATGGAGATGGTGTTCCAGATTACAAGGACAAATGCCCTAACACCCCCAGAGGATGCAAAGTGGATGCAGATGGCTGTCCCATTGATTCGGATGGAGATGGAGTTTGTGATGGTGTGGACAGATGCCCCGATACTCCAGCTGGTATACCGGTAGGTGCTTACGGCTGTCCGGATATAGAAAAGATCCAGGTTCAGTTAGAGAATGTTCATTTCCTAACATTGAGTTATAGACTGAGCACAGAATCCATGAAAATCTTAGACCAGGTTTATAAAACACTTACCACCTTCACCACTTTAAAAGTGGAGATTCAAGGACACTGCGACTCCACAGGAACAGATGCCATAAACGATCCGTTATCCGAGAATAGAGCTAAGGCAGCCAAAGATTATCTGGTGAAAAAGGGAGTTGACCCCAACAGACTGGTCACCAAGGGATATGGACGCAGGGTGCCTACTACTACCAATCAGACTGCCGAGGGTAAAAAGAAAAACAGAAGAGTGGAATTCAGGATTATTAAGTAGGTTCAATCAACTGATCATCTAAGAGGGTGTCCTTGACAAAGGGACACCCTCTTTTTTCGATATTCAAGGGATTGTGGTTATCAACATTGGGAGGATATGCCAAAAACCTAAAAAACCTTTGACTAAAACTGATATTTGCATATATTGTAGTTTGAGAACCATTAAACAGGAGGCTTCAAACTAATGAAGGTTAATGCTTTTACCAAAGATGACATTACAATTATCGAACCCCGGGGAAAACTGATGGGGGGACCGGATGTAGGTGAACTGGACGAAAAGCTTTACTCCCTTTTGGGCAAAGAGGCAAAGAAGGTGGTGATCGATCTGGGTAAAACCGACTGGGTATCCTCCTCCGGGATCGCTATCCTGATTCACCACCATAACAAGTTCAAGGAGGCAGGAGGGAATTTAAAGTTGGCTAACCTTACCAAAAAAATCCAGGAGATAATCGCCATAACAAAGCTTACCTTAGTCTTTGACGTTTACGATACCCTGGAAGCTGCATTGGAGAGCTTTAAGAAGTAACTTATCTTTCAACAGCAGTTTTCAGATCAATTCAGGGCGGAGGATTTTTCCGCCCTTCATCTTGAAAGACTTAAAAGTCCATGGAGTTTTTTGAGGTTTTAAGGAAAAGACATTCCATCCGCAGGTTCAAAGAAAAAAAGATTGAGAAGGATAAAATCCGAAAACTTCTCCAGGCGGCTAACTCAGCTCCCTCGGCCGGCAATCTGCAGGCCTATCAGATCATTCTGGTAAAGGATAAAGATACAAGTAAGAAATTAGCTCATGTGGCCTTGGATCAGGATTTTATTTCTCAGGCACGCGTAAGTCTGGTATTCTGCGCGGACATTCTCAAATCAGCTCAGGGCTATGGGAGACGAGGTGAAACTTTATATTCCATTCAGGATGCGACCATTTCCTGTACCTTCGTTCATCTGGCAGCGGTGGATATGGGATTGGGCAGCGTTATGGTTGGTGCCTTTGATGAGGGAGAGGTAAGCAGGCTTTTAAAAATTCCGAATAATTTAAGACCCGTCATAATACTCCCCATTGGCTACCCGGATGAGATCCCGGAGGAATCGACCCGCCGCAGCCTGGATGATCTGGTGAAGGAGATATAAAATTTTACTGATTTGTTTCTAAAAGTTTTTGATTTTTACGTAACATCCCTTTAAAAATAAACTTTCCTCCGGGAAATTCGTATTTTTATTTTTGATGTAAGGGAAAGTTCAAATTTAAAGAACTTCCCCATTTTTTGACTGGTTTGAGTATTAAGTTACAATTTCTGGTTATCCTGAAGGAATATTTTAACCTGACTTTAAAGATATGAAAAAAGCATATGACCATACTGAAGGAAGCGTAACAGGAAGCATATTCCGAATGGGCATCCCTTCCATGATCGGATTTGCTGCTCTGAATGTCTACGACTTAGTGGATATGTTCTGGGTAGCAAAATTAGGTGCTGAGCCAGTGGCAGCCATAACCATATTCTCTGCCTTTTTCTGGGTTATATCCTCAGCTAACCAGATCGCCGGGGTGGGCTCGGTGGCTATTATCTCCAGACGCTATGGGGAGAAAGACTATCCGGAAACGGAAAGAGCCATAAAAGACACCATAATTTTAAAATGGCTTTTAGCCGTCTTATTTGGGATAATAGGATTTTTTTTAGTTGACAAGATATTGGTTCTTCTAGGGGCTAAGGGGGAAGTGGTGAGCATGGGCATTAGCTATGGTAAGATTCAATT
>JBARPA010000338.1:0-2434 GCA_049642665.1 Candidatus Zixiibacteriota bacterium | reverse complement strand
TGGCTGCGGAATACGTTGCTCGCCTACGTCAAATCCGGATATCTCTTACAATGATGTGTGGGATAACTATGATGGCAATTTTTGGGGCTGCCCACCGGGAGTTGGTGACACCAATTGGGGTAGGAATTGGAACGACACTCCTTGTGATAGTTTCTATAATATCATCCAAAACCCATTGTTTGTGGATGCAGCAAATGGGGATTTCTATTTACAAGAAGATTCACCCTGTATAGATGCTGGTGATCCTACATCCTGTCCTCCTTTCAAAAGCGGATGTAGAGTGGATATGGGAGCCTTTGAATTTGATCACGGGTATGTTTGTGGAGACTGCAATGGAGATGGAAAGGTCGACATTGTAGACGTGGTGTGTCTGATAAACTACTTGTTTCACGGCGGTCCAGCACCTGTTCCAATTGAAGCTGGAGACGTGAACTGTGATCACGAAGTGACAATCGCAGATGTGGTCTATCTGATAAATTATCTTTTTAAAGGTGGACCAACTCCGTGCTGTCCGTACTCACAAACTAATGGCTTGGCAAAGGTATCGACTTCAGAGATAGATACTCCCGCCTGGGCTAATAAGATAGCCCTGGTGGGTTCATCCCAGGAGGTTTCCTTAAACCTGAACAGTAATCAGGATTTGGGAGCTGTTGTTCTGGCTTTGAAATTTGCTAAACCGGGTTCTGATGTTATCTTAAAGTCCTTTTCCTTTGAGGGAACCAAGGTGGAATACATAGAATTCAAGGAGGTATTGGTAAATAACGAGGAGAAAACGGTATTGATCTATGCTATTCCCTTTGAGGAGGATTATATCCCTGCTGGTGAAGGATCGATTGTTAAACTGAGATTTACCGGGAAAGACCCAATAACCTTACAGACCACAAAGATCTCTCATCAGGACGGTATCAGCCTGGTGAGCAAGGATGCAGAGGACTTGGAATTTGAATTCAATACTACTCCTGTGGCCAAATCCACAAAGGAGCTTCCCAATGAGTTTTCACTTTCCCAGAACCATCCCAATCCTTTTAACCCACACACTCTAATTAATTATGCCCTTCCTCAGGATGCTAAGGTGAGCCTGGTGATTTACAATGTCTTGGGTCGGAAGGTGAAAACCTTGGTAAATGAATATCAGACTGCTGGTTTCCAGAGTGCAGAGTGGGATGGAACTAACGATAATGGAAGCGTGACTTCAAGCGGTATATATTTCTACAAGCTGGTAGCCGGAGATTACAACCAAACCAAGAAGATGGTAATGCTGAAGTAAGCTGTTTCTTGCTCCTAAAAAAGCCCCAGCATTTGGGGGGGAAGGCTGGGGCTTTGTTTTGTCAATATTGCTGTATTCAACAATGTTATATCTTTTGAAGTTCTTTTTTTGTTATCAACTTAGTTTTGTCAATTGAGACTTCTCCCAGATTTCTATACTTAAAATCCTTCTTTTTAAGATTTTCTCATCGTATGGAGATTGGAGTGAGTTAATTATCATAGTTCAGGTTGTTTTAGTTTTTTGTTGATTATATAAATTAAAAATATGAAAGCATAAATTGCGTTTACAAAATAAAAAATCATAGTGTAATATTGTGAACAGATTATTTCAATATTTCTTGACATTAATTTAAAAATATATTAATAGTAAATGAACGAGTTTAAAATCAGGGAGGGACGTATTATGACTAAGGTGATAATCAAAACCAACAAGGCTCCCAAGGCCATCGGGCCTTACAGCCAGGCAGTGACAGTGGATGAGAAAACATTGGTTTACACTGCGGGTCAAATATCCCTTGATCCCAAAACTCATGGCCCTATCTCCGGGGGAATAGGGACTGAGACGCGGCAGGTCCTGGAGAATTTAAAAGCCATTTTAGAAGCTGCTGGATCTGGAATGGATATGGTTGTCAAGACCACGGTCTTTCTTTCCTCTATGGATGATTTCGCTGTGATGAACGAGGTATACGAGCAGTACTTTAAACAGAATCCCCCTGCCAGAACCACTGTGGAGGTATCCAGATTACCTAAAGGAGCTAAGGTGGAGATTGAAGCTGTGGCTTATGTTAAGGAGAAGGCTGGAAAAGGAGAATAAAAGGCTTGAGGAACAGACTCTTCCTGTTACTTTTTTCCCTTTGTCTTCTCACATACTGCGAGAAAAAGCCCACTTCACCTCCTTTGCCTCCGGCAGATTTTATGCCTCTGAACCCGGGGAATTGGTGGGAGTACGTGTATTGCGATTCAGTGGAGCAGGATTCGGTTTTCATCCGGGAGGAAATCGTCGATACTATTACACTTTTTGGTTTCAAAGGATATTTATACCGCTCTGATTTTTTGCCCTATGATTTTATCCATATTAAAAGCGATACAGTGATTCTTGCCGATACCTCGGATTATAATCAGAGGAGAATTCTTTTCATAAACAAAGCAGAAGTGGAAACAGAGTGGG
>JBARPA010000337.1:0-10686 GCA_049642665.1 Candidatus Zixiibacteriota bacterium | reverse complement strand
GACGTAAACTGGGGCAAAAAATTCAGACATCTCACCTGGTCCCAGATAAAGGAGATGTCAAAACACGGATTTTCCTTTGGTTCCCATACGGTTAATCATCCCGATCTCACTAAATTGGAGAAAAGATACGTAGAGTATGAATTAAAGAGATCCAGGGAGGAACTGGAGGATGTTTTAGCAAAAAAAGTTGATTTTGTATCTTTTCCTTTTGGGAAATACAACCGTATGGTGGAGGAGCTGGCTCAAAATATAGGATACCGGAAAGCTTTTACCATTTGCTCTTCTTCAAATGACGATGATTCCAATTCATTTGTTCTGGAAAGAAAGGGTATGTATCTTTTCGATTCCCCTCTGACCCTGAGGATAAAGCTTAATGGAGGACCCTTTTTCTGGATAGAGGATTTAAAGGGAAGAATCATAAATACCTTTGCTAACGGAACCACACTGGTTAAAAAACCGAATTATGATGAAATGAATTTTGCGGAGTTTAAAATTCCGAATCAAAAACAAACCTGAGGATTAAATGAGACTTTTTTTGATCAGGTGGTTGATACTTAGTTTAGTCATTTTTATCGTTGCCGATCTTTTCGGTCTGGTATATATTGAGGGCTTAAAGGCGCTGGTTTTAGCCAGTTTGATCCTGGGAATTCTGAATGTTTTTTTGAGACCAATTTTGATATTTATGACTTTTCCTCTGACCTTTTTCACCCTGGGACTTTTTATCATTGTGATCAACGGATTCATTCTGTACCTTACTGCATTGCTGGTGCCGGGATTTGAGATACTGGGCTTCTGGAAAACTCTTTTAGCAGCGTTTTTGGTCAGTCTTTTAGGTGCCCTTATTAATCATATTATAAAAGAGAAAAAAGCTCTTGTGTAATCCAATAACTACTGTTATAAACCATTGAGCTAAATTGACGAATTATAATATAATTGAAGAATAGATTTGAGTTGTAAGATGATGGATTTGGATTTTACATATATTGAGGATGTGGGAAAATACGTGGGAGAAGAGGTTCTGATTAAAGGGTGGCTTTACAACAAACGTTCCAGCGGAAAGATACATTTCCTTCTGGTGCGGGATGGATCCGGGCTTATCCAATGTGTGATGACCAAGGATTCCGTTTCAGGGGAAGTTTTCAATGTTTTTGATCAACTAACTCAGGAATCCTCTTTGGAGGTTAGGGGAGAGGTAAGAGAAGACAAAAGGGCACCTGGTGGGTACGAGTTAGAACTTCAGGATATGAAGATCATCCAGATAGCCCAGGACTACCCCATCACCCCCAAGGAACACGGAACCGCATACTTAATGGATCACCGACACCTGTGGTTAAGGTCATCCCGGCAGCATGCCATTTTAAAGATAAGGAATGAGCTGACCTATGCTATCCGGAATTTCTTCTATCAAGAGAAATTCATACTGGTCGATGCGCCCATCCTGACTGGCTCTATCGGGGAGACTGCCACCACCCTATTTGAAACCCAGTATTTCAATGAGGGAAAGGCTTACCTGGCTCAGACCGGCCAGCTTTACAATGAAGCCGCCTGCATGGCATTAGGCAAGATATTCTGTTTTGGCCCAACTTTCAGAGCTGAGAAATCCAAAACCCGCCGCCATCTTACGGAATTCTGGCAGGTGGAGGCTGAAATGGCTTATTATGAGCATGAGGACAACCTGAAGCTCCAGGAGAACCTGGTTGAATATGTAGTTAAGTGGGTTCTGGAAAAAAGCGGAAAGGATCTCAAAGTTTTAGAAAGGGATCTTACCAAACTTGAAAAAATTGAAGCGCCTTTTCCCAGAATCTCATACGATGAGGCAATTGAAATTCTGAGAAAAGAAGGTAGTGACATAGAGTGGGGATCGGATTTAGGTGGTGATGATGAAACCATATTATCCAGGATGTATGAAAAGCCGATTTTCGTTTGTAACTATCCCAAGAAGGCTCGGGCATTCTATATGAAACCCCATCCGGAAAGGGCGGATCTGGTACTTTGTGCTGACCTTCTGGCCCCGGAAGGATACGGTGAGGTAGTTGGAGGTTCCCAGAGGAATGATGATTACGATAGTTTGGTCCAAAGAATAAAAGAGGAAAAGCTTCCCCTGGATGCCTATAACTGGTATCTGGATTTGAGGAAATATGGCTCGGTTCCTCATTCCGGATTCGGAATGGGGATTGAGAGAATCTTGACCTGGATATGTAAATTGCCCCATATAAGGGAAACCATACCTTTTCCCAGGATGCTCTACAGACTATATCCATAACCAAAAGTCAGCGTTCCGCAGACTGCGGACTAAAAAAATCAAAATGGCTGGATATCCATTTAAACAGATCGAAGAGAAGTGGCAGAGAAGATGGGAGGAACAAAAGCTCCACCAGACCCCTGATCCTCCCAAGAAGAAATATTATATGCTGGTGATGTTCGCCTACACCTCAGGTGATATTCACATCGGCCATTTCCGGAATTATACCATCGGAGATGTGGTGGCCAGGTACAAAAGGATGAATGGCTTTGATGTGCTTCATCCCTTTGGATGGGATTCTTTCGGCCTTCCGGCTGAGGAGGCGGCCATTAAAAAGAAAGTTGACCCGGAACGCTGGACTTTAAACAACATTCAGGTCTCCAGATCCACCATCAAAAGATGCGGGGTGAGCTATGACTGGGACCGGGAGGTGATAACCTGCCTGCCCGATTACTACAAATGGACCCAGTGGATATTTTTAAAGCTTTATCAGAACAAATTGGCTTACCGGGCTAAATCTCTGGTCAACTGGTGCCCGCACTGCAACACCGTCTTAGCCAATGAACAGGTGATCCAGGGATGCTGCTGGAGATGCGAACACAAGGTGGAGAAAAAAGATCTAAAGCAGTGGTTTTTCAAGATAACAGATTATGCGGAAAGACTATTAAACGATCTGGATAATCTCTCCGGCTGGCCGGAGCCCATCAAGATAATGCAGAGGAACTGGATCGGAAGATCAGAGGGTGTAGAGATAGATTTTAAAATCGAAGGCACAGACAAAAAGATCTCTGTCTTTACCACCAGACCTGACACTATTTATGGAGTAACTTTTATGGCCATTGCGCCTGAGAATCCACTTATAAAACAACTGAAAATGAGTTCAGAAGAGAAAAGAGCGGTAGACGAATACATAGAAAAAGCAGCCTTTAAATCAGACTTGGAGAGAACCGAGATAGGGGAGAAGGACGGAATTTTCACCGGAACATATGCCATCAATCCTCTCTCCGGGGAGAAAGTTCAGCTCTGGGTGGCAGATTATGTGCTTTCCACTTACGGAACAGGGGTAGTTATGGGCGTTCCGGCCCATGATCAGAGAGATTTCGAGTTCTCAAAGAAATACGGCATTCCAATTAAAGTGGTAATTCAAACCCAGGGAAAAGACCTAAAAGACGAGGAAATGGATGAGGCTTACGTTGATCCGGGCACTATGGTTAATTCAGATATATTCGACGGTCTGTGGTCAGAAGAGGGTATCCAGAAGATAAATGATTATATTGAGGAAAAAAAGCTGGGCAAAAGAACCATAAATTATAAGCTCAGAGATTGGCTGGTATCCAGGCAGAGATACTGGGGTGCCCCCATCCCAATGATTCACTGCTCCCAATGCGGGATAGTCCCGGTTACAGAAAATGATCTGCCGGTTCTCCTGCCCAAGGGTAACATTGATTTTCTACCCAAGGGAAGATCACCCCTGGCAGATGTCAAGGAATTTATGGAAGTGGAATGTCCTAAATGCAAGGGAAAAGCCCAGAGAGATCCTGATACCATGGATACCTTTGTCTGTTCATCCTGGTATCTTTTCAGATACTCTGATCCTAAAAACCAATTAGAGCCCTTTTCCAAGGAAAGTGCCAGAAAGTGGTTTCCTGTGGACAAATACATAGGTGGAGCAGAACATGCTACCGGGCATCTTTTGTATTTCAGATTCTTCACCAAATTCTTACACGATATCGGCTGGCTTCAAGTAGACGAGCCTACCCTGGAGCTTTTCAATCACGGAATGGTTTTAGATGAACATGGCGATGTGATGTCCAAATCCAAGGGTAACGTGATTTCACCTGTGGATCTGATAAACGAAAACGGAGTAGATATCTCCAGAATAGCCATGTATTTTGCAGCTCCCTCGGAAAGGGAGGTGCTCTGGTCAGGTGAGGGACTGGTTGGCTCCTCCAGATTTCTGAACAGGATATACAATTTCGCCCAAAAAGTTGACTCCCATAACATAAACCGTAACTTTAAATATGGCAAGTTAACTGAAAGCGATAAAAAGGTTTATAAAAAGCTGAATTATACTATAAAGAAAGCCCGGGAAGACATTCATACACTTCAATTTAACACCGCTATAGCCTCCATGATGGAGTTTCTTAATGTATTACAGGTAGTTGATCCGAAAGAAACTCAAATTTATGGATTCTGCATTGAAAAACTAGCCCAGATACTGGCTCCATTTGCACCTCATTTGGCAGAAGAGATCTGGGAAATGTTGGGACACAAAGAGACCATATTCAAGTCAGAATGGCCCAAACATGACCCTGAAGCAATTAAAGAGGAGCTGGTTACAATTGTAGTACAGGTAAATGGTAGGCTTAGAGCGACATTTGATACAACCCTGAATTCCCCAAAGGAAGAAGTTGAAAAGAAAGCTCTGGAAAACGAAAAAGTTCAGAATTTCATTAAAGATAAAAAGATAATAAAGAAAATTTACCTTCCGAATAAGCTGATAAATCTGGTAATAAGGTAGAGGTAAGATAAAAAAAATGATAAGAGGTAAAATAAATCAAAAGCATAGTTTACATAATATCTATTATAGGACGTTATTATGTTCGTATTAGTAATGAGAAAGTGTAAATGGTTTGTTCGCTTTAATAAGAATTTCGTTCAGTGGGAATATCCGCATTATTTTATAAGCCCAACCGGTGATTTGATTTAATAATAAAGTTCTGCTTTAACAACAAGTTTAAATAACCTCTGTTTACTTTTAGAAATAAAGAGTCTTTCCTAATTCTTCGAATTTGTAAACATTAATCCGAGTAGATCGTTTTATGATGGTATTAGTATGAATTATCATCTATGGAGTATAATCAATGATGAGAGCTGAAATTTCCGAGATGGTTTTTATAATGGGCAAAATGATAGACAATATGGAAAGGCTTCTTGATGAGTTGAGGTGTTTGCAGAAGGATATCGAAATCAGATTAGACGTAAGCGATTTTAAATCCCAAAAACAGAAAACCTGTCAAGTGAAAAAAGGTCATAAAAAAAAGGAACGTTAAAAATTTTACATTCTTCCCCTTTTTTCAAACTAAGATAAAGGAATGAAAGAAGCATTAGAAATTACCATAGGAATTCTTTTAATGCTTGCCTTGTTAGGCGGAGTATTATTCTGGATCAGATGGATAGAAAAAAATGATTAATTATAAAAATACTATGGAATAGCCCCTAAATAATTAAAGTAAAATCTTTATACTCCAATTTATCTAAAATAATTCTCGTTACGAATTCATTCGTGCACTTTTACACTGATGGAATCAGCTCCCAAAAATTGGTGAAGTTAAAGCTTAACCCTCCAGTTAAAGTAAGAATATAACTGTAAAACGATTATGGGAACTATTCCCCTTTTGTTATAAGACTGTTACACAAGGAGGTAAGCTTACCTTTTACCACCTGGGGCGTCTTTTCCCAAAACCTCCTTTATCCCTTCCTCCGCCTCCGCCTCTTCCTCCTCCGCCTCTTCCTCCTCCGCCTCTTCCGCCTCCGCCTCCGCCGCCTCCGCTGAAGGATCTTTTGGGTCTGGCCTCATCCACTCGGATCTGACGACCTTCAAGTTCGGCGCCGTCTAAGGCATCCTTTGCAGTCTGGGCTGCTTCGGGAGTTTCCATCTCGACGAATCCAAACCCTTTTCCTGTGATGATTTGGATGGATAACACGTTACCGTGCTCGGAGAACATCTCCCTCAGTTTTTCCTCACCCACGTCATAATTTAAGTTACCCACATATAATTTACCACTTTTCATCTTTTTCTCCTCTCCCAGCTTTTAGGGGAGCCTTATACAAATTGAACACTCTCCTGCTGAAGTTACAGTCAGCAGAATTAGAAATACTATTTGACTCCTGCGTCAAGATATAATTTTGATCTATACTTTTCTCCTTTCTTGTATGGAAAAAAATCCTACCCTCTGGTAGAAATCATTCATTATCCCTTTTCACTCTCATTTTCAATAATAACATCCAACCGCACTTTTTGTCAAGTTATTTCTTTAAGTTGTTCAAAATAAATAAGGTTAAAGCCATCCTGTCCGAAGGAGTTCAAAATTTGAGCAGAAAACCTATGGTGGGTATTGTTTCTTTTCTGTTGTGCGGATTTTGAACAAGTGCGAATTTATGGAATCGCTGAGTGATACCACTTTCTGGTCTTGTGCCCATAACTCGTTTGATATAATCGGGTTGAGAATGATTACCCATAAAACCGCTTTGCAAATCCTAAACACCTTTTTGCTACTCACTTTGCAAAAAGCTTCATTTGCTTTGCTTACGGGAACTTACTTATACTCCTCTCTGGGAGGTGAGAAGATATCCAGAGTTATAGTCTTTTCAATGGCATGCTGGGAGTGTTCTACATTGGGAGACACAAGGTAGCTGTCTCCTTTTTCCACAATATATTCTTTTCCCCCGATGTATATTTTGTATTTCCCTTCGATTACGCAGGAGATCTGCTCATGGGGGTGCTTATGTGTGGGGACGTAAGAACCCTTCTTATAGGTAAAGTGGGTTAGCATTAGTTGTTTGCCGGATATCAGCGTCCTGCGAGTTACCCCGGGAAACATCTCAACTGGTTTGGAATCCTGATATTTGAAAAGCAAAAGGAATCACCCCACTCTCATTAATCTCTTTATAACCCTTCTAAACCTCTCCCCTACCCCATCAGACATTCATCTTATCCGTCCAATTGCCTATGTAAGGGATCTTGAAGGCCTTGCCCTGAACCGCATTTAAAATCCCCACCAGAGCCAGTATAACGCAGAGTATGATCACCGCACTCCAGAAGAAATCGGAGATTTTGGGCAAAAGGAATAACACAGCTAATATCTCGGTTATGAACAGGAGAAGACCCTGCTTGCCATGTTTCACCGCAAAGGGATTATCCTTCATTTTAATCAGAGGAACAAAGCACATAAAAGGGATATACCCTAAAATTGCTGCAGCTTTGCCTTCCTCGATCATTTTCTGTTCATCTTTTTCCCCCTGTTCCCCTGATGAGAAAACCTCTTCAGTCATTTATTCTTGCCTCCTTTCCAGAGATAAATTGTTTTATCATCTACACCCCCCAGAAAATCGGTTTCTTTTTATCTAAAGGAAAATTAAATCTGATCAGGTCTACCTGAGGCCATCTCTCCACCTCTTTTTTCCCCTTTTTTACACTCAGCTGAAAGCCCACCGAGCCTTTACGAGAAAAGTCCAAACTTTTTATGGGAAGTCCTATTTCGAAAAGTTTGGAGAAAGAGAATTCTATTTTTTTTGAAATTTTTTCCCAATGATTCTCCCTCTTTAGGAACTGGAAAAGCTCAGCATGTTTTTTTGATATGGACAATCTGTAGCGGGAGGGCTCAATTATCTCCAGGTCGAATAATATATCGTCATCGAATTTCTCCGGAGGCATAACAGTGTCCATCCTGAAAAAAAGCATCTCCTCATTAAAACCAAAGTATATCCCTTTTATAATGTGTGTTATCCTGTGCATGGCGCCACTGGATTTAAGACAATCAAAGGAGCCGGCATTCTGCCATTCATAATAATGGGTCACCTCTCCGTCCAGGATGGGATTGATGAGCCCGGTCGGTTCCTGTACCTGAGAGAAGAGGCTTCCGGTGCGTACCGGCCGGAGAAGTATCTTCGGTTTCTCCATCCCTAAAAGCTCATATACCGATATAAGGTGAGACCTGAAGATTCGATCGAACTCCTGTGTGGAGGGACCCTGGTGTTCATCCCCATACCACCAGCACCAATCGCTTCCCTCGGCAATATAGATCTCCTTCCAAGCTAACTTGATTTTCTCAGGGTCGGTTTTATCTCCCATTTCCTTTTGATACTTAACCAGATCGTCCCGGGTCATCTTCAAAAGATCCCAGGCGGAATTGTCCTCCGGGTGGCCGATCCATATTCTGAAATCATGGTTTATCCAGGAACCGGGAAATAGTTTGGGCAATGTGATCTCTGGAGGATTTTTCTCCAGAAATTCAGAGATTTTCACTGTTTCTATCAAAGTATCTTCGGAAAGCTTCTGGTAAAGTGATCTCAAGAATTGATATCCATCCTCAGGATAATATTCCCAGCAGTTCTCACCATCCAGAATCACAGAGACCAGACTCTTATGGATTTTTTCAGAGGGTATCCTCTCCCTTATCCGGTGCAGATTTTGAATAAAGTTATCCGCTGCCTTTTCCGGATCCCAGGAACGATACACAAACCCGATGGCATCTGAAAGGAGATGAGATCTGAAGATTATGTTGATCTGAGCTCCTTCAGCTTCCACCCTGTAAGGGAAATAGAGTTTCTCATCCTCTTTGGATTTTTCCATTTTTCCCTTTTCGGGGTGAACCCAACTCAGGTAAAGTATTTCCTCATCTGTAGCCATCCACTTCAATCCAAATTTCGCCAGAAGCGGAATTATCCCTTCGGACACGCTTCCCTCGGAAGGCCAAATCCCTTGGGGTTTGTCCCCGAAAACTTTTTGGTAAAGTTGAATGCCCAGATCCAGATGTGCTTCAATATCCTCTGGATGGCTAAATTCCTTCTGAGGAAGTACGACACCGGGATCTGAGATCTCAGCAATTCTCAAATCGCAGAGCAAGGGCATTATAGGGTGAAAATAGGGGGAGAAGACAATCTCAATCTGACCTTTTTCTTTCAGCTCCCTGTACTTGGGTAAAATCCAACCCAGTATCTGTCGCTGTTTGGCAATCAAAATCTTTTTGTCATTCTCGGTAAAGTTTTCATTTTTTTTGAAAAGGGATACAATTTCTTTGTCTTTTCGCAAGAAAGGATCAAACCAGGCCAGGTTGGACCAGACCTGGAGATCCAGCATATCCTGGGTGGTGAACTTGTGAGTAACATCCCTTATATTCCCAAAACTCTTACCTCTTTTTTCCAATAGCTGAAAGAACCTCCGGTAAGGAAGAATCATAGTCTCATAGTTACCTATGAAAAAAGAGGAGATTATCTCCTCTTTTTCAGCCTGGCTCAGTTGGGAAGCTTTTTTCTCCGTTAAAAAAAGGTGACGATCGTAAGCGTTGTTCTGAGCATAATCCTGAATTTGTTCTATTAAGGAGGGTACCAGATTGAAGGTCAAATGAATCTGCGGATAATCATCCAGTATTGCTGCCATATCAAAATAATCCTTTAACCCATGTAACCTCACCCAGGGCATCTGGTAAAAGCCTTCCGTTACCCTTTTATAATATGGTTGATGCATGTGCCAAAGGATGGCCAGATTCAGAGGAACTTCATTTTTCTGCATATCTAAAATTTATCTCAGCTAGTTCCATTTTGGCTTTGGTGGCTTCCGGGGCTTCGGGGAATAATTCCAATACTTTCTGGTAAGCGGATTTGGCTTTTTCAAAATCTTTTGCCCACCCATAAGAAAAACCAGCAGATAAAAGGCATTTTTTAGCCAGAACCCCTTGAGGATCTGATTCAAATGCCTGAATGAAGAAATCACCGGCACGCCCGAATTCCTTTTTCTCCAAATAGCATTGAGCAATTCCGGATGTGGACGAAACCAAAAGGAAGGGATCCTGCTTGTATTTTTTTCTGAACTCCTCAAAGGCGGAAATAGCTTGATCGAACTGACCTGTAAAGAAAAGTAAATTTCCCAAAAGGAAAGAGGCTTGAGGAGCAGCTTTAGTACCTCCATATTTGCTGGTAATGGTTTCCATATCCGATATGGCCTGATTCAAGTTGCCTACCCGAAAAGCAACGGTTGCATTACCCAGAAGCTGATATGCACTTTCACTTCTCCGGGCTCGGGTGGAGAAAATGATGAAGGCAATAACTCCTATTGCAACCACCACCCCTGCCAGGGTTAGAATCTTCTGAGTATTCTTCTGTACCCATTCACTGAGCCGGAAGGCGATAGTTACCAGCTTGTCTTCCTTCATCATATGCTTGGAAATTCTAATTTTTTTGGGGCTCATCTTCTCCTCTACTTTCCTATTTCAAATCTAAGAAATTCTTGGCATTTGGCAAGAATTTTTATACGAAAAAGGCGAAGCTTTTGGCTTCGCCTTCAACTATTTATTCTCCGATTCCTTAAAACAGGCCGGTGAAGTTAAAGAAAATCCTATGATCCTTTCTCTCATTAAGCTCATCAAACGGCATGCCGAACTTCGTGCCTTTGGCCTTGGTTTCGTAACTGCTGTACTCATAAGCGATGTCGAACATTATCTGTTTCCAGCCAATCCCAGTCCCTAATGTAAAGACCATTCCTTGAACCTGGTCAGTTTCCTTTGCTTTATAATATATGTTCTTGATTCCTATAGTGTCCACCTCCCCGATATCATAGTCAATCACGGAGATCATAAAGGTGGTATCGATAACCACATCACTCAGGTCTGAAAAGACTTTGGGATCGTTCCTCACTCCTACTCGAATGGGGATTTTCCCCCAGG
>JBARPA010000336.1:0-1587 GCA_049642665.1 Candidatus Zixiibacteriota bacterium | reverse complement strand
TTTCCTTTATTTATGTTCCAGTAATAGTGGAGAAACAATGGAATCCTTTTGAAAAGGGGATGTATTATGAAAAAATGTCCTGAATGTAAAGAAGAAATTGAGGATGGGGCTAAGAAATGTAAACATTGCGGAAGTTACACAGAAGATAAGGAGCGTAAATGGGAATCTACTAAGGATCGCGTTCAATTCGCAACTTTCATAGCAGCTATTGTGGTCTTAGGCTTTATGTTGTGGGCCAATTTAATGATGCGGAATTCGGTATCAAGAATCGACACAGGATTTGCCTTGACCAGAGAACAAATTGCGATAGCACAGGAACAATTGAATTGGCAGAAGAAATCTGTAGAAGATCTGTCGAGGCAGTTTATTGAAGAAAAACGTCCTAACATAGTAATTACCTTGCCAAAAATTGATTTAACTGACACAAGTTGGGTGTTCTATTTTGATTTGAAAAACATTGGGTTTGCAGATGCGGAAGATGTATTAGCTCACTTCGTCTTGAAATATGAGGACTCTCCTGATGATACCATAGGATCTGATTTTGAAGGGTTCCATAAGATACCAAAACAGGGTATTACAACTCAAATGTGGAATGTCCACGTATTAAACAGAGTTAACTTAACAGGCTTTGTTGAGGTTAGATACAGATGGATCATGCAAGATTTGGATGATACAGAAAAGAAATTTTTCCAATACATTTATAAAAAAGAGCTGGAGAAATATAGAATTCTGGTGCTCAGTAAGGAGGACATTGATAAACTGTGGAAGTAGTGTGGATGGATCTGAAATTCTTGAATCATCATTCGCAGAGGCGCTGTCTTTAGATTTTTTTTAAATTTTGTCACGTGGGATTTAATTCTTGACTTTTTCATTTAGTTCTTTATGTTTGTTTCGAACACTTAAAACAAAAAGGAGGTTTTTATGATCACCACAATTAAAACTTCTGAGCTGGCAACTGGAGCTTTTATTGCAGTTATCAATAAGCTCAATTTGGAACAGTTTATAGACCGTGACGAAAAAGGGAAAATTACTAATTTAAAACCCTTCAATGAAAAAATTACATCTATTTACAACAATCTTTATACCACAATTCAGAAAGCAACTGCAAACAAGAAGTAAGCTCGAATTTTTTTAAAAAATTTTTTCCCATAACATTTACATCGATCGGATTTAGCCGGATACCGACCTCCGATTTCTGCCCCGCATTTTGGGACACCCCCCATTGCAACAATTATTTTCCACTTCCACAAACGGAAACACAACGGGACTACCCATCCAGATGTATATATCGGGGGCTGTTATCGATATATACTAACGAGTTAGCTAAAACCGGATTAAAACCCCCCTTATTCCCCTTTGTCAACTGTGGGGTCGTTAGCTGTAGTTAATTGTTGGGGGCGTTGCATTCATATTAGCTCTCACAGAGAAGTCACTAGTCTACTGGCTGGTTTTGTATGCCTGGGCTGGACTGGGCTCAAGTTTCGGACCAGCGATTTTCTTAACTTTGTGGTGGAAAAATGTGACCAAACAGGGAATTTTAGCAGGAATGATCGGAGGAACACTAACGGTCCTCATCTGGTATAATAT
>JBARPA010000335.1:0-1538 GCA_049642665.1 Candidatus Zixiibacteriota bacterium | reverse complement strand
GTCTCTGATACATCCACTGTAACCGTACCCACCAGAACCGGCCTTCCAGCCTTATGACATTCCACAATCTCTTCTATTATAGCGTTGTATTTCTCCCGCCTGGTGCGAAAGATCACATCATCGAAATCTATTCTCCTTACCGGCTCGTTGGTAGGAATAACCACCACGTCCAGCTTGTATATCTCCCAGAACTCACTGGCTTCGGTCTCTGCAGTTCCGGTCATCCCGGCCAGCTTACTATACATCCTGAAGAAATTCTGCAGGGTAATGGTTGCCATGGTCTGGGTTTCGCCCTCGACCTTTACTCCTTCTTTTGCCTCGATTGCCTGGTGCAGACCGTCGGAATACCGCCTTCCCGGCATTAACCTGCCGGTGAACTCATCCACGATCATCACCCTTCCGTCCTGAACCACATACTCCACGTCCTTTTCAAAAAGTGAATATGCCTTAAGAAGCTGGGAAATGGAATGTATCTTGTCGCTGCGTTCGGCGTGAAGCCTGTAAAGCTCCTCTTTTTTCTCTCTTTTCTGCTTTTCGTTTAAGGATTCATCCGAATCTATCTCGTGAATCCCCTCTGCTATATCCGGAAGAATAAAAAGTTTCTGTTCCTCAGGTGAAAGGAGCGACCTCCCCATATCATTTAAGTTTATCGAGTGCTCCCTCTCATCTATGGAGAAATATAAAAGATCGTCCAGCTCGTGTAATCTTTTCTCCCGCATGAAGTCAAGTTCTGCCCGGCTGATAAGTTTTTGTACTCCGGTTTCCTTGTAAAGATTCATCAATTTCTTGTTTTTAGGTGCACCCCTGCGCGCAGTCAAAAGTTTTATCCCGGCCTCGTATTCCTGACTTTCATTCAAGAGCCTTTCTCCGTCTGCCACCAGCTTATTCACCAGAACGTTCTGCTTTTTGACCAGATTGTCCACCGAGGGCTTCATCTCGACGTAGGGCTGGGTTCTGGCAGCCACGGGCCCGGATATTATCAATGGAGTTCGGGCTTCATCCACCAGTACCGAATCCACCTCGTCCACAATGGCATAGTGAAATTCCCTCTGCACCCTATCCTCCACCCTTACTGACATATTGTCCCGGAGATAATCGAATCCAAACTCGTTGTTGGTTCCGTAGGTGATATCGCAGTTATACTGAACTCTTCTCTCCTCGGGATTCATCTCGTTCTGTATACATCCCACAGTAAGCCCCAGGGATTCGTAGATCTTACCCATCCACTGAGCGTCCCTGCGGGCCAGATAATCGTTAACCGTGACCAGATGAGTTCCTTTTCCCACCAGGGCATTCAGATACAAGGGCATGGTAGCCACCAAAGTCTTGCCTTCGCCCGTTGCCATCTCCGTAATCTTACCCTGATGCAAGACCACCCCGCCGATCAGCTGCACATCATAGGGGATCATATCCCACTCGATTTCGATACCCGATACGTCCCATTTTTTACCCATCAGGCGGCGGCAGGTCTCCTTTACCGCAGCATAAGCCTCAGGCAGGATATCATCTAATATCTCCAGCTCAATTTTCTTTGCCTC
>JBARPA010000334.1:0-10684 GCA_049642665.1 Candidatus Zixiibacteriota bacterium | reverse complement strand
GGTATACATAGCAAGAAACGAAAACTCCCCTTTCTTGTGTCCATGCTTAGACCAATCAGTCCTTAAAACCAGGGCATGGCTATTTTTGAAGGTATAGGTGAAAGTGGAGAAAAGATCGTCTCGGCTTTGGTCTGTTTCAGAATTAAGGATATCCTTCCGATAGTTCAGGCTCAAAGATATATTATCTTTGAAATACCATCTGGCTGAGATACCAGCGCTCTTTGTATATTCTGGATGCTGGGTAAAACTGTTATGTCCGATTCTGGTGAACAAGGTATAGCTTTGCCTTCGATTGGGACGAAAAGAGGCATAAAGGCTATATCTTTCTAAGTTATCATTTCTCTTGTCCAGAAGCTTGTCTTCAAGTTTACCTCTTTCTATTTGCGAGCTCAGGTTGAATTTACCAAAGGTCTGCACCAGCCCCAGGTTCAATGCTTTTTCCTGGTATCTAAAGTTGGGTGGCAAAGCAAGATCTTCTGTGGTTAAGTCTTCATACTTCAAAGAAAAATGCGTGCCAAAGGGAAATGAATAAAGGATACCTGCCTGGTAAGATTTTTCCTGATTGGCTATGCCTTTGGTGGAGTCCAAATCGAGATTGTTTTCATAAGTGCGAAAAGAGAGGTTCCCTCGTAGTTTCCGGTAAATCGGAAAAGTTATACTTCCGGTGGTATAATCAACATCTTTGTAGTAGCCGAAATACTTTGGATCAGCATAGATTCTCTCAAGAGAATATCTGATCTGATCAGAGAGTCGGCCGTGTAAATCCATTCTAAAAGCCAACTCACCGAGTTTGTTTTCCCTGTCGCTGTCGCATAAACCTACTTCCAGGTCAAGCGTCAATGTTTCAACTGGTCTTATTGTCCCTTGTATACTATAGATTTTCTCATCGTATCCTTTAAAGGAATAGGTTGATCCCTTCTTTTTGTTCAGGAAGTTCCCCTTTATACCCAACTTGTCATTGAGTCGATACTCAAGATAGGTTCCGACTGCCCTCCCCTTTGGTTCACCCCATCTATTTTTTAAGTAGAAAGCTCCTAATGCAAACTTCCCAGGGCGTATATTTGCCTCTACCCCCCTACCGTAGCTGAACCTTTGAGTTAAAGGGGAAAGGCAATAACTCCTGTCACCAAAATGGAGATCTAAATACTCCTGATGGTAACTGAGCCGATACTCATCTCTTTTTCCACGCCTACTTATGTCTTGAATGTCAGGACCCCGAAATAGAAAGTCAACCCTTCTTTTCCCTTCTTCATCTAAACTGCCCCTGCCGGAAAACTCTGCTTGAAAACCACGTTTTCCACCCTGGCCTGCACTAATTAGTGTTGCCTTTATGGGCAATTTATGGTGAGGATCAAATTCTCCTGTTACCCTGGGGATGATCTCAACTGAGACAGTTTGCTTGGCAGAGACATCGTCTGTTTTCGATTCTTCTGTCTCAGCTTTAATCTCAAGCATATTTTTGATTCTCCGTTTTAACTTCTCATCTGTTCTTACCACAATCCTAAAGACCTGCGACTCTCCCAGCTCCAATTTTATGTTAGCTGGCTCTATCTGTAACGGATAGGCTGGATTTGATAGTACTTGGAGTCTGACGTTAGTTCTGCTATTACCTTTATTGACCAGACGATATATTACCTGGTAAGTTTCTCCAGCGAGCACTGTTTCCGGTCTCTTTTCCACCAGGATTTCCAGCTTTGTCACTGGCAAAACCAACACTGATATGCTATCACTGTCTGCGATACTATAATCCCTCTGGCTTCTAACAGAATAGCTGATCTGGTAGCTGCCTGCAGCAGAAGTCTGAGGGACCAGAAAGGCAATTACTCTGATTTGCTGCTCTTCTGGATTTAATCTAAGAGGAAACTCGTCGGAAACGATTTCCTCCCAACCAGCCGGCAGGTTAAGTGTTTGGATGAGTTCCTCTTCACTTTCAGCATTGTTGGAGATCAGGAAGCTTCCGGTGACGATTCTGCCTGGTTCTATTTCCAAAACCTGGGGAGAGGTCGATCTTACTTCAACCCAATTACCTCTGTCTTCACCAAAGCTTAGAGAAAATATGAAAAAGAGAAAACAAAGGAAGGAAACAAATCCCTTTTTCATCATTCTATTCCTAAATCATATTTAGCGCCGAATACGTGTTGATCCCCATTATCAACTACCACCAGCGCTTTGTAGTTCCCCCTGGGAACTTCAGTCAAATCTATTCTATGTCTTACCGAACACTCCGGAAAAATTCTTTTTTTATCTGAGTCGAAGCGGCCCACTTTATTGCCCTGGCTGTTGTAGAGTTCTACCCAAACCGTGGGGGAAAGCCACCTGTTCCCAGTGTTTTCAATATCCATTTGAAGAATCTTTTTGCCGTCCTGGTTGATTAGTTTCCTATCCAAAAAACTAATCTTAGGGGCTCCGGTATCACCGATATTGGTGATGATTTGAACCCCATAGCGAACCTTTGTCTGGACTCCAATTTTTACCTTCGTCTCCTTATCTTCAAGGATTTGTGGGCCCGCTTCTGAGGTAGGTTCTATCATTATAATGCTCCAATATGTTCCGGTCAAATCCAGATTTTCCGGTACTTCAAGGGTAAAATAGACCGAAGCTGTCTCCTTGGAAGGGATGATCAGACGCTTGGGGCTCACTGAGAGCCAGCTGGCGTTGGAACGGGTTGTGTTACCCGGCTCACCATAGATATTACTGCCATCAGCATAGAAAAGGTAGTCGTTCTTATAGATGGTTACCTCCCAGGAAGTCTCGGCTGTATTCTGCAAAGTGATCTTTCCTTCAATCTTATCTCCCGGTTGGAGGGTGGCTTCTTGGGTTAGACTTCCCATCACCGAAACTTGGGCAAAAGAAAACTCAGCTGAAACAAAAAGAATGACAAATAAACAAAAAATCTTTTTCATCCTTGCTCCTTGCTCAAGTATCAACTACAGTAAAGATAACGCTTGTGCTATAGTTGGCTGGTGACACATGTATGGACATGCCGGTCAATTTATATTGTAGGTTAATATTGTCTCGGTTGCCTGCACCTGAGAAATGCTGAGTATCTATTGTTGTAATTGCAGTATAGGTGAGTTCCCCTGAGATAGAGCCTGTTCCCGTTCCATCCGAGGTCTTCTTCACATAAAGCGTAAAGTCCCCATGCCAGGTACCGTCGGCTCTGCGTACGTCCACCCGCCAATTATCAGTGTCGCCTGCGCAGCTGGAAATAGTAGCAGCCGTGGCATTAGGGGCGCTTTCATAGGTGTCTAACAGGTCACTTCCTGCCCCGGAGACTAAATCAGATGCATCAATTGTTTCACCCCATCCTCCAGTTGCATAAATATCTATCCCTTCCGCCTCGGCCAAAAATAGCATAAGCGGAACTATTAGAAAGAATAGTCTTACCAACAGAATGATGGGTGGGGTGGTCGAACTTCTCGACCACCCCAGTCTTCTGACGATATCAGGCATGGTTAATCAGTTAATGTGAGTGTCACTGTTTTTTGTGCCTGAGCCACTATGCCGGCAGCGATAGTAGCAGACAAAGTATAAGTGATTGTCAGACCACTCTCTGCCACCGTGGCAATAGCTGTCACCAGATCTGCCGCGGTAGTTGACAAGCTCATGTCGCCCGCACTGGAACCCCCTGTCGGAGCTGTGAGGTTGATTTCGAGTGTAGTATTAGCTGGCATATCAGTGTTAATTGATCCGGTCATCTTCTTGCTGCTTTCGTTGGTGGTGACGGCCCAGCTTGTGGTGTTATCGGTATCAGCAGTTGGCTCGGAGCCAGCGGTGGCAGTATTTACTACCAGGTTGCCCGGGTCTCCACTGACTGACACCTCGTTGATCGCACTAACCTCATAGGTAACTGTCTGGTTAGCCGTGTTTGCAGCAATAGCCACACTACTTAGCCCAAGTATCACCGCCAACACAACTAGACCCCCTCTTAACTTTTTCAATCTCTATCACCTCCTAATAGCCCCCTCTGTTTTTGGTTTCTTTATTTTCTAAACTTATATCACTGTAAAATCTTGCGACCGGGCAATCCCGGCAACTCCAGATAAGTTGGAGCATGCGGAATCAAGATTATCTAACCGTCTTCATCGGGTCCATCATGATTCCTGACGCTACGATCTTAACTAGATTCTCTCCCCACTTCTCCAGACACTCTAATCGCGTTTTTACAGCTTGTATTGTGTTTATCGGCTTGGGCTTTGATACCTTTAGAGTGGAAATTCGGTATATTTCAGCTCTTTAGGTTATGAAAGCACAGTAAAAGTTTGCTCAGCCAAAAAGAATGACAAAAAACAAAGAATCTTCTTCAATTTTCCTCATACCTAATTATCAACTACAGTGAAGACAACAGTTGTGCTATAGGTATTGGGTGAAACACTTACTGACATACCGGTTAATTGATATTGTACATCAATATTGATTCGGTCGCCCTTGCCCGTGAAAAACTCGCTATCTGTTACCGTGATTTCAAAGTAAGCTGTGCCGCCTTTAATTGAACCTGGACCAATTCCAACGGTGGTTCTCCGAACATAAAGTGTGAAATCTGCATGCCAGGTACCATCGACCCTCCTCACGTCTACCCGATACGCATCAAACTTGTCTACGCAGTTGGAAATGTCTATAACTGTGGCATCGGTGGTGCTTTCATAGGTATCGATTAGATCACTGCCTGCCCCTGAGACTAAATCAGATGCATCAATTGTTTCACCCCATCCTCCGACCGCAGAGATGTCAATCGCCTCTACTCTGGCCAAGGTCAGCAAAAGTAAGATTGCAAAAAAAAGAACTCTTCCCATGAGAACGAGGCCTGGGGTGGTCGAATATCTAGACCACCCCAGATTCATCCTTATCTTATGCACCATCTGTCAAAGTAAGTGTTACTGTTTTTTGTGCTTGGGCTATTACGCCAGCAGGCAATAGTGGCGGAAAGTGTGTAACTGATTGTTAGACAACTCCCTGCTATGGTAGAAATGCTTGTTACTTCCATGGAACAACTTTCCCCAGACGCAATCTGCTCTGATCAATTAACTAACGGAGAACATATCAAAAGTCACCTGACCTAGCATTCTTGGAAGCTGTAGCTTCCTTGCTGGGACGTTCTATTTATGTTATCGTCTTAGCTTATCAGACCTTTAGGGGGTAAAATAAAGAATATAGGGTATGAATATGAGGTTATAGTAGTAGATATACTCATAGGAATCTTCCGACTTTTTCCGTAATCTTGGGTTTTGCATAAATCATGCAAGAGATTTCAGCTGGACTCTTTTCCTGGAGTGAAAGCCCTGGCTGCGAGACCACGATTCGCGTACTGGTTCGTAGGGTGGGAATCCTTGCCCAGCCTCACATTATTGCTGTAAGCGGAAACAGTGATTATGAAGGCTTGTTCAGCCTCTTTTGCAATAAAAAAGCCACCCCAAATTGGATGGCTTACAAATTCAGATTTATTCAGTCTATTCTGGTTTTTTGATTTTGTAATGTTTGATCTTGAATCTTAAGGAGGATTCAGGAATATGCAAAGCGTCTGCTGCAGCTTTTTTTACCCAGTTGCTGTCGATCAATGCCTTTATAATATATTGACGTTCCCACAATGCCACCCGATCATAAAGGGAAAGCTTTTCCGACTGCAGGTCGGCGGGCATGGTGAATTTGTCTGAGAGTATGTCCAGTCGCGGGGTTTTGGTGTCCCGGTTGAAAGCTAAAAGTCTTTTGACCTCATTTTCCAGCTCCCTTACATTCCCGGGCCAGTTGTAATTAGCAAAAAGCTCCAGAATAAGCGGGATCAGGTGGGAGAATTTGGACGGGTCATCTGAGTAGGTCTTGATGAAATGATCAACCAGCAAGGGGATGTCCTCTCTTCGATCCTTCAGGGGATGAAGCTTTATATGAACGGCATTCAGCCTGTAGAAAAGATCCATCCGGAAGCCACCCTGTTGAACCTCCTCCTCCATATTCTTATTGGTGGCAGATATTATCCTGATATCTATTTTTCTGGGCTTGGTTTCACCTAACCGGGTTAACTCTTTATCCTCCAGGACTCTTAACAACTTGATCTGAATGGTTGGATGCATATCCCCGACTTCATCCAGATATAAAGTCCCTCCGTCAGCCTCCTCCAGAAGACCTCTTTTATCATAAGCAGCACCAGTGTACGCCCCTTTTCTATGTCCGAATAGCTCAGATTCAAATAAGGACTCAGGCAAAGCAGCGCAGTTTACCGGAACGAACTTCTGATTTTTCCTGCTGCTGGAGTAATGAATGGCTTTAGCCAGAAGGTCTTTTCCGGTTCCTGTATCCCCTTCCAGCATCATGGAGATGGAGGAATCCTTAACCTGTTTGAGTTTCCATAATATCTTGAGCATATCGCTGTTCTGGGTGATCACATTGGGGAAACAGTAGGTGAGCTGTAGCTGTTCCTTCAGCCTCAGGTTATCCTCCTCCAGCTTCCGTTTCTGGATTTCCACCAGTTTCATGGCAATGACATCAGCAAAAGCCACAGCGAAGTTTAACTGGTTCTGGTTGAAGGCTGAACTTTGTTCACCATTAACCACTCTGTCCAGGTAAAGATGGCCATCTATTTTATCCCCGGTATTCAGAGGTAAACAGATCAGGCTCTGAATGGTGTTACCGTTTTCCAGGCTGGCATTGGTCTGAATAAGGGGTTTTTCAAGTTTTTCCTTTTTGTTCTGGGAAAGTGCGGAGAAGATCTGAGTGGCTTTATCCAGGCTGAAGTTGTAGGCGGAGTTTATGGAAAAGTCCTCATCATCATTGTTCAGAACTACAAAGCCTCTGTCAGCAGAAATGCGATGGACTAAAATCTGCAGGCTTTCCTCCAGGCTTCCGGCTTGAATGCCCCGATATTCCCCTTCGCTTAAGTCTCTTCGGAACAATCTGTACTCATTTTCAACTGATAGACTTTTTTCACTGATGGCTTTTTCCACCTTATTCCGTAACGACAGGGTCTGGTCCAGTTGGTATTGATCTTTTAGCTCGGAGAATATGTTTTGTGCTTGATCCAGCGAGGAGATGGAGTTATCGAAGCTGTTATTTATTATTTGAACTTCTGCTCTTTGAATCAGGGTAAGGCCTACCCAGTAGGGGATTTTCAGACCTTTAAATATCCTCTCGCTTTCTCTGAGATAATTCAGGCTCTCCTGATAGTCGAAAAGTCCGGATTGAGCAGCCATCAGCATGGTCTTGGCCAGCTCATATTTGGCTCCGATCTCCCTGAAAAGATCGATCCCTTTGAGGAAGTACTGGTTAGCTTTGGACTTATCATTCTTTGCGGTATGGATCTGGCCTAAGAGCCTGTATACCGCACCCTCCTCCAGTTTGTTATTCAATGACAGGGAGACCTTTAGGGATTTATCGCAGGAGTTTAATGCCTCCTCCAGTTGGTTTAAACTGAGTTGAAGCTCTGCTAACAATCTGAAAGATTGGTTAATAATATCACCGTCGGGAGCGATATTCTCTCCGATCTCAATTGCCTTCTGGTAGTATTCTTTTGCTTTTTGATATTCTCTTTTCTCGAATTCCAGCTCTCCGTAATACTCATAATAGATGGCCAACTCTCTGATCAGCTTGTTATTCTCTATTAAAGGTAAAGACTTTAGGTAGGTCTGTTCAGCCTGGGGGAAGTCCCTAATCAAAAATCTGATATAGCCCAGAGAGAGATAGCAGCGGGCTAAATTTATCTCGTCTTTTCGCTCCTCGTGTATATTGATGGCTAATAAAATGTTCCTCTCCGCTGCGGAAAGTTCCCCGGCTCTGATATAGACTACAGCCACGTTAGCCAGAAGATGAGCCATTACCTTATGGTTTTTGGTCTTTTTACAGATGTGGATACTTTCGTTAAGGTATTCGATGGACCTGGAGAATTCGGATCGGATAAAGTAGATATTGGCTAACTTGTTGTACGAATTGATTATACCGTCGTAATCCTCGATTCTCCGATAGGTGGCTATAGCATCCCTTAGTTCTGCCTCAGCGTTTTTGGAATCGCCCAGCCGGAGAAAAGTATTCCCCAGGATGTAAAGGGTTTGAGCTATTCTTTTGTTTTCCAGGGTATTTTTAAAGACCCCGTATGCCTTTTTCCCTTCGGCCAGCGCCTCCTTATATCTGCCCAGACCGTAGAAGGTTGCAGCTAAAAGATAGGACATAGTGCCCCTATCAATGGAGTAAGCGTCTTCTTTCAGCTGGGGCAAAATCTCTCTTAACGCTGCTAACGACTGACTGAACTTGCCCTTCTGAACTAACGCTTCGACCTCTTCTAACTTAGTATTTAGTTTTAGCATCGCATTTTTCAACCCTAGAGCCTATTTGCTGACCTTACTCCTCGAATGTGAGCGGGTGGATTTGGATACCTTTTTTACAGCTGGAGCACTTGAAATATTGACCTTTTGAGCCGTGAAAGTGAAATAGGGAGGAGCTGATATATAACCCAGGGTTATGATGATCACGTTGCCATCATTATTATCATAATAAGGTGCACTGCCGGTCTCGTTCCAGGGATCGGCATCGGGATCTGGTTTGGGATCCGTTCCGTCATTGGGAATAGCTGAAACTATAAGGAATAGGATCAGAAAGATCAGGGTTAAAAGACTCAGGATTTTTTTTACTATCATTTTTCCCCTCCTCTAAAGCGGGATGAAAAGTTCTGTCTTTTTTTAAAGAACTTCTTAATTCGGAGGAAAAAATCATATTCCTCCATTTTAAACATAATACAGAAACGCTTTTTTGTCAAGCATTTTCTGCTAATTTCTTATGCTCCAAAAAATTATACGAACCCCCTTTTTTCAAATTTGATGTAAAATTAGTGAAGCTTATAACGAGATTTATCTGATATTTATGAGGACTGGCAATTCCACGCCTCTGTTCGTAACGGTTATCTTCACCCATATCGGCTCTCTTAATAAATATTGGTCTTTGTAGAGGATGAGTTTTGCTTCAAGTTCAGTGGCCGGCTTACCGAAATCTTTCGTTCTTATCTGCCCTTTAACTACACCAAAAGAAGTGCTAAACCACAAAAAGAGCAAAGTAGAAATAAACACAAACCTTAGAATTCTTTTATTAAACATCTTCAATTCCTTAGATTTTTATTCCTTTTCATTGTCTAATTTTAACAATCTGCTCAACACCTCAGAATTTTTAGAAGTTCTTGTTTTAGGATACTTCTTGGTTAATTCAAGTAGAAATTTTTTCTGTTGAGATGGATCTTTGCCTCTGAGGAGAGATCCAATGATTCTTTTAGAATATCCTGTATCGGGAAATTTGCTAAGCATTTCCATTTTAAGAGCGTTTGAAGAGGCCAACTCTTTATGAGCTATTTCACTATAAGCGCTTTCTGAAAATCGTTTTACAATTTCTTCAAAACAATCATTAGCTATATTTGGCTCATTTGTAACTTGAGCTCTATAGGCTTTTTTCAATAGTTCCAGGGCTTCCATCTCAATTGCACTCGGTTTTCTAATTTCAAAATCTATTTCTTCACTATTTATTATTCCTGATTTTGATCCGTAATACGCTGCCCGTAAAGAATATTTCCCCGGTTTCAACTCTAATCTGAAGAGACCCAGTCTCTCTCCGTAATATGCAATAAGGTTATCACATTCATATTTCTGCTCCCCTGGTTGCATTACATACCCTGGACCTCGTGTCATCTCAGCGTGTATACCTCTGTATGGCAATGTATCACCTTTTTCATTTAAAAGCATAAGTTTGGTGCCTCCACAAGGGATACAAAGAGCAATTGTTCTCACCGTATCTTGACTGATGTTAGTGAGAGTTATATCTAACCAGATAGGTTCAGATATAAGATACACTTCTTTTGACAGTCTGACTTCCAGCTTTAATGGAGTGTTATCAGCTTTCAGATTGAAACATATCAGGACCAGGGAAATGGTAAACAACCAGCCTGTGATTACTTTTCCGATCATTGTTTTTGATCTTCAATTGTTTTCAACATCTTTTCGGCAAATTTGGTAGACCTTGTGTTCGGATGTTTATTGATTACTTTATGCAGAAACTCGTATTTTTGTTCTAAGCTCAGTGTGTCAGTTAACCTTTCTAATGTCCTCTCGGTATAGCCTGAATTGGGAAAGTTTTCCAACAGTTTCTTGTCATGATAAAGCTCTTTATATCCTATTTCTGCATATGCACTTTTGGGAAAACTATTAACAAGTTGTTTAAAATACTCGGATGTCGAATCTGGCTTTTTCGTTTGACTGTAATATGCGTCTTTCACCAATTGATATGCCTCTTTTTCTGATTGTTCTGGTTCTTTGACTTCAAACTTGACCTCATTTGAATTTGTTGTCTCATATCTAGCCCTGACCGTATATGTGCCAGGTTTCAAACCTTTCAAAAAAACAAGTTCGATAAGATTTTTATATTGGAAAAAATAATCCAATAGATTCAAACATTTGTGATAACTTTCCTCTGGATGCATTATCCAGCCGGAGCCGGGGATCATATCATACACAGGTCCTGTGTATTTTAGAGTATTGCCTTTTTCATCTTTTACCTCGACATGGAATCTACTCTGACAGGGAAGGCATAATCCATAGACCCTAACTGTATCCTGGCTGATATTACTCAGAATGGCATCTATCCAGATTGGTTCACTCCGAAGAAAAACCTCTTTTGATGTTTTTATCTCCAGCTTTAATGGAGTGTTATCAGCTTTCAGATT
>JBARPA010000333.1:0-12658 GCA_049642665.1 Candidatus Zixiibacteriota bacterium | reverse complement strand
GGATAAAGGCGAGAACTGTTCTTCTGTCCATAAAATAAGACCTTTAATTATAATTAAGATTAATCATTCGATTTGATCCGAAAGGTTTGATTTCACTCGACGGGATCATAACCTCCCGGGTTGAAGGGATGGCATCTTATAATTCTTCTCAATCCCAACCATCCACCTTTTAAAAATCCATGTTTTTTTAGAGCCTGGATGGAATAATCCGAACAGGACGGATGAAACCTGCAGCTTTGGGGCAAGGCGTATCTTAAAGTACCCTGATCTGCTTTTATCAAAAGAACAAATAATTCAGTTAGAATATTTGATATTCTCATCCCTAAACCTATCCCACTAATTTTTCGAATTCCGAAAGGAGGTTTTTATAACTGGTCTTTTCAGTAACTGATTTATAATAAATAAGAATCTTTTCGTTTTCCCTGAATTTGTCTTTATTTTTTCTGAGAATTTCTCTTAAAAGTCTTTTTATCCGGTTTCTTTTTACCGCACCTTTGATCTTTCTATTCACCATAATGCCGAACTTCTGTGTTCTCTCATTTGTATCTAATCTATAGAGGGTCAGGTTTTCCCCGGGGATTTTCTTACCTTTTTTAAAAATCTCATCGAACTCCGATTTCTTCTTTATCCTTATCTCCTTGGGGAAACCTTCCTTTTTCATTTTTGGGATACACTGACAGTCAATCTTGTTCTTTTCTTTCTCCTTCTATTTTTCAGAATCTTTCTTCCTGATTTGGTGGACATTCTTTTTCTGAAACCGTGATCCCGCAATTTTTTCACTCTGGAGGGTTGATAGGTTCTTTTCATTTAAACTCCTCTTTTTGCCGGAGCTTACTCCGTTAACTAAAAGGGACAAATCATAATAAAACAATGGCTTTTTTTAGTCAAGTAAAAATATCAGCTACCTTCTCTTGTAACCAAAGGGATACGTAGTCTTAACACTCACAGTTTAAGTTAAATGAAATAAGAACAGTTTTAATTGGCTGTAATTTGTTAGGTTCAGATCAGCTGGAGGGGTCTAATTATGAAAAAAATTCTTGACAAAAAGGAAAACCTCATGTAAATTACAAACGATTATTGGTCAGACAGACTACAAAGGGTGTTATTCCCAGTGGCTATGAGAGGGTTTTTTAAGTCCGGTAAGGTCTTTTGAAATAAGGGAGCATTACATTGATCTCAATGTAACTTCCAAATTCTTCTTGAGTGGGCCAAGGAGGCAGGAGTGATAACATCACCACCCCTTAATCTCTCAATATCTCTCGGGATGAGATATTGTATCCCATCCCGGCCATCATCTTGAAGCTTTCAGATGGTGGCCGGGTAAAATGCTTTAATTTCAGGAGAAAATTAAAAGGGAAAATGGTGTAAATTCAAAACTCTCATATCATGCAGGAGGCATTTATGCAGGGCAAAATTAAATTACTGTTCCCAATATTTCTAGTCTCTCTGGCTGTTCTGGCTTTGATCTTCACCTTTTATAAGCCAGCTCAGACTGGGCCTGGCGGTCCTCCATACCAACCCCTACCAAAGGTTTATGGCGATGTCGACTATTCTGGTGCTAAATGTTCTTATACCAATTATGATACTGTATGGATTCTTGACTCGGAGTCTACTAAGATAAGGTATACCTTAGTAGAACGGAACGGATTATCCTACACCTACGAGGTAGAAGAGTTCTGCGAAGCAGCGGGTTATTATTCTGTATTCGCATTTCAAGATACTGCTGGTTGTGCCACAGAAGAATATCAGTTCTACTATGACGGCTCAGAAGACACAGAACAGGACATAGACTTCACTATCGCTCCTTGGTAGTAGTCTATATCTGAAAAATAAGAAGCCGGGCAGGTTCTATTCCTGCCTGGTTTATATAAAGTTTGTTTAAGCTAAAAACCCTGTCAGGAAAAGACAAAGCATATACCCTTGTTTATTCAAAACCAAAATAATTTCAACATCCTTCTGCACAATAACTTCATCAACGACTTAGCGACCACAAGATACGATTTTTTATCTATGTTATCCATATTATCTTCTGCGAAAACGAATTGAGGGGAGGAATTACTGATTGAAATTAATCCCAATTTTGAAACAAAATTTTCCACATATACGGAAAAAACCCAAGAAAACATCTCATTAATATCTTAGACTAAAATCAATTATAACTTTTTAAAGTTTTTTTATAAAAAGTCTTGACAAAGAAAAAAGAGATTTTATCTTGGAATCAGGAAGGGTGTAAGTCAAAGCCTGTTAATAAGATGTGGAAAAGTTGAGGATTCGGGTTAAGTGGTTGTTAAATATAGAAAAGTGAAGTTGGGTTGCTTTAAGAGTTTTGTTGAAAACTTCGCCTTTCTTCGTTTTTGAATCCCGTAATATTAATTCAAACAATAGATTATAGTTATGCACATATGTGGATAATCTGTCGAAAAAGTTATCAATTTTGTTAAGAGGTGATCTTGAATGTCCATAGATAATGTAAAGGTTTGGGACAAATGCTTGTACTACCTGAGTCAAAGGATAAGGAAACAGAGCTTTTACACCTGGTTACGCCCCACTAAGGGCCTACCATCCAATGATAATACTTTAAAGGTAGCTGTTCCTAATAGATTTGTTGCTGAGTGGCTGGAAGAGCACTACCTCTCTTTGATTCAAGAAGCGCTAAAAAATGTGGTGCCGGAGGATTTGAAACTCTCCTTCTATGTCCGGGGTGAGCTGAATGGAAACCAGACCGAGATAAATTTTGACCAGAGGAAATCCACCTCTGAAGTTGAGTCCCCCCAGGTATCAAATACGGATAGTAGACTCAGTTCTCGTTATATCTTTGAGACCTTTGTGGTGGGGGAGAGCAACCACTTTGCTCATGCTGCGGCTATGGCTGTGGCTGAAGCTCCCGGAAAGACTAAATTCAATCCCCTCTATATTTATGGAGGGGTGGGACTGGGAAAAACCCACCTGGCTCAAGCCATAGGACATTTCGTCCAGGAGGAACATAAAAAGGCAAAGGTTTTATATGCAACCAGTGAGCGATTCACCAATGATTTTATCCGGTCCATAGGAGCCAACACCACCCAGGAGTTTGTGGATTATTATAGAAATGTAGACCTTCTCCTTCTGGATGATATCCAATTTTTCACCGGCAAGGAAAGCACCCAGGTTCAGTTTTTCCATACCTTCAATACCTTGTATCACAACGGAAAACAAATAGTCTTAACTTCAGATAGACCACCCAAGGAAATAAAAGGGCTGGAGGAGAGATTGCTTTCCAGATTCCAGTGGGGTCTGGTGACTGATATTCAGCCGCCTGATCTGGAAACCCGGATTGCTATCCTGAAAAAGAAAACGGAATCAGACGGAATTACCATTCCCAATGACGTAGCCAACTTCATAGCCAACAATATCACCTCTAATGTCAGGGAACTTGAAGGCTCCCTGATCAGGCTTCTGGCATATTCCTCCTTAACCGGAAAGAATCTTACAATTGAGCTGGCTCAGGAGGTGCTTAAAGATATTCTAAAGAACAAAAGTAGGGTGATAACTATCCGGGAAATACAAAAGAAGGTGGCTCAGAAATTTAAAATCTCCGAGGAGATATTATGCTCCAAAAGAAAAACTCAGGAGGTGGCTTTAGCTCGACAGGTGGGCATGTATCTCTGCAGAAATTTAACTAACAATTCACTTAAAACCATCGGGGAAAGCTTTGGGGGCCGGGATCACTCAACAGTAATTCATGCCTGTGGTTTGATTTCTGAAAACCTGAAAAGGAATTATGACTTTAAAATAAATGTGGATGAAGTTATCAACTCTCTTTATGGATAAACTGTTATGTTGTGTTAAAGAATCTTTCCATATATGTTTTTATTTTCTGTTTGTTGAAAACCAAGAAGATTTCAATATAATGTAAACAAGAAAGGAATTTTTTAATCAGAAGATGTTATTTAACTTACCATCAAAAGGGAGAAGTTGTTAAGATTTTCACAGTGATTATTATTAGATATTAATATATATTATTATACTTAGAATAATAGGAGAGGAGGAATAAATGAATTTTTCAGTTCCCAGAGCCATAATTTTAGAAAACGTTCAGAATCTTTTGAGTGTGGTACCCACCAGAACTACACTCCCGGTTTTATCCAACATTCTTATGGAGACCAATGCCAACAAATTAAGAATTGCTGCTACCGACCTGGATGTTTCCATGACAACCACCCTTCCGGTAAAGGTAGTCGAGAGGGGAGCGATAACCGTCCCGGCAAAAACCTTTGTCGAAATCATCAGGGAATCACCAGAGGCAGAAATAGAGGTTAGCTCCTCCGATACCAGGGTGGAAATAAAAATCGAAAAGGGAAGCTATAAACTTTCGGGTTTACCCAAAGATGACTTCCCCAAAATTCCCGAGGTAAAGAAGGACATGCAGATAAAGATTCCCGGCAAGGACATCACTAAAATGATCCGGAAGACAATTTTTGCCGCATCCACAGACGAAACCCGGCCGGCCCTGAATGGGATTTTGTGGCAAACAAAGAGCGAGTGGATGCAGATGGTAGCTACCGACGGTCACCGGTTGGCCAAAATATCAATGAAGAATAAAAAACTAAAAGGTCTGAATGAGGACGTGATTATTCCCCCGAAGGTTTTGAATCTTTTACTGAAGCTGGTAGGTGAAAAGGATGTGGAGGTAGGGGTTATATTTTCCGAAAACAACATTATCTTTTGCTTAGACGACGTGATCTTATTCTCAAGATTAATAGAGGGGCCATATCCCAATTTCGATCAGGTTATCCCCAAGGACAATGATAAGAAATTAATTGCCAACAAAGATCTGCTGATGGGAACGGTCAAAAGGGTCTCGATTTTGGCTAATACGTTGACCCATCAGGTTAAATTTTCATTAAAGAAAGGAAACCTGGATCTTTCATCGGTTAATTTTGACATGGGTGGTGAGGCTAAAGAGTCGATGAAATGTGACTATAAGGCGGAACATATGGATATCGGATATAATGCTAATTATGTTCTGGACATATTAAGACAGATGGATGGTGAGGAGGTCACCTTTGATCTGACCTCCCCCGTTTCAGCTGGGGTTATCCATTCAACCCAGAAAACCAAAGAGGCAGAGAAGGTTAGCGAGGACTATCTGTGCCTCATAATGCCCTTGAGATTAGTGGAGTAGTTTGGGGGATGCTGAGAGGGACCTTGAGGTAAGGTTGAGCCTTAAGGTCCCTTTTTTTATTTAAAAACACCTGAAATTTTATTTGCAATTTTACGTAAATTTTAGTATAATAATAAATTATGAGAAATAAGAGAAGCTTCACCAATCCGGAACCCATGGGTCTGATTTTGTCCAAATCCATCAAAAGAATGGGAATGGATAAAAGACTTAAGGGCGAAGCTGCTATCCTGAGCTGGGAAAAGGTAGTGGGACCGAAGATTGCCTCAAATGCCAGGGCAACCAGGTTTTTCAACTCAAAACTTGTGGTGGAGGTTGAAAATCCATCCTGGAGAAATGAACTTATATTTTTGAAGGAGGATATAATAAAGGAGTTGAATAAAAGCATAAATTCCAGGGTAGTTAAGGACATCTTATTTGTTAATAAAACTGGTAAAGCTGCGAAGTTTGAGACCTGATCCTGGTTAGATTTATTAGAAAATAACCCGGGAGAATAATTTAATATGGAAAAAGACACAGAGAAGACCGCAGTATTGAAAGGGCACCATTATGATGCCGCGACCATACAAGTCCTCAAAGGGCTGGAGGCGGTCAGGCGGCGTCCTTCAATGTACATAGGGGATACTGCTACCAGGGGATTACACCATCTGGTTCACGAAGTTGTAGACAACTCCGTGGACGAAGCCATGGCTGGATTCTGCGATACCATCAAGGTCAGCTTAAATAAGGACGGCAGCGTTACAGTGGAGGACAACGGGAGAGGCATTCCGGTTGACCTGCATCCCACCCAGAAAAAGCCTGCACTGGAGGTGGTCATGACCATGCTGCATGCCGGAGGGAAATTCGATCACCGCACCTATAAGGTAGCAGGCGGACTTCACGGTGTCGGGGTCTCGGTGGTGAATGCTCTGTCGGAATGGTGTGAGGTGGAGGTCACCAGGGATGGCAAGGTCTATTATCAGAAATACGAAAGAGGTAGCCCGGTGTGCGAGGTTAAGGTCACCGGAAAAAGAAAAGAGATCGGCACCAGAACCACGTTCAAACCCGATCCCCAGATATTTGACAAGACCGACTTCAGCTTCGATGTCCTCTCGGCTAAGTTCAGGGAGCTGGCTTTCCTGAACAAGGATCTGAAAATCTCAATCGAGGACAAGAAAACCGGTAAGTCAAACAGCTTCAAATATAAGGGAGGACTCATCTCTTTCATAGAATATCTGAATGAGAACAAAGAGGTCTTGCATAAAAAGCCGATTTATTTTGACTCTACCAGGGATACCACCGAGATAGAGATCGCCTTGCAATATACCGGCGCCTATGCGGAAAACATCCTCTCCTATGTGAACAACATTCATACCCTGGAGGGAGGAACTCATCTCATAGGATTCAAGACCGCTCTTACCCGGAGCATAAACTATTATGTCCAGAAAAATAACCTGGTGAAAAACTCACATGTTTCACTTTCAGGTGAGGATGTGAGGGAGGGATTGACTGCCGTTTTATCTGTGAAATTGCCGGACCCTCAGTTTGAGGGCCAGACCAAGACCAAACTGGGGAACTCGGAAGTGAAAGGGATTGTAGAGTCGGTCCTGTCCGAGAACCTGTCTGAGTTTTTTGAGGAAAACCCCTCCGTTGCGCGGAAAATCATAGATAAATCCTTGAGTGCAGCTCGATCCCGGGAGGCAGCCAGGAAAGCCCGGGAGCTTACCCGAAGGAAAAGCGCCCTGGAAAGCTCAGGACTACCCGGCAAGTTAGCTGACTGCTCCCTGGAGGATCCGGACCAGTGCGAGATCTACATCGTTGAGGGCGATTCCGCCGGTGGATCTGCTAAGATGGGTCGGGATAGAAGATTTCAGGCGATCCTGCCCTTAAAGGGAAAGATATTGAACGTGGAAAAGGCTCGTATGGACAGGATACTATCCAATGAGGAGATCAGAACAATCATTACCGCCTTAGGTACTGGAATAGGGACCGACGAGTTCGATATCTCCAAAAACAGGTATGGCAAGATCATAATTATGACCGATGCGGACATAGATGGCTCCCATATTCGGACTCTGCTTTTGACCTTCCTGTATCGTCATATGAGAGAGCTGATCGAACAGGAAAAAATCTACATTGCCCAGCCCCCTCTTTACAGAATCAAGAAGGGCAGCTCAGAGTATTATGCTTACTCGGATGAGGAACGGGATAAAATACTCAAAAATATAGGCAGGGATGGAATATCTATTCAAAGATATAAGGGTTTAGGAGAGATGAATCCGGATCAGTTGTGGAAAACCACCATGGATCCGGAGCGCAGGGTTCTTTTGCAGGTGACCTTAGAGGATGCCGTAGAAGCCGAGCATATCTTTTCCATCTTGATGGGAGACCAAGTCGAGCCTCGAAGAAAATTCATCGAGGAAAATGCCAGGTACGTGAAGAACCTGGATGTCTGATTCAATAGACAAAAACCCCTCCTTGCTCTGATTAAAAACCGCTGTATTGTCTGTTAAATAACAGTGTCGAAAAGATAAGAACTTAAAAAAGAAAATGCTTAAGGATAAGGAGAAAATAGTTCAGGTCTATATCGAGGAGGAGATGAAATCCTCCTATATCGATTACTCCATGTCGGTGATCACCTCCCGGGCCCTGCCGGACGTGAGGGATGGGATGAAGCCCTCCAACCGCAGAATCCTGGTGGCGATGAACGATCTGAACCTCTCGCCTGGAAGACCTCATCGTAAATGTGCTAAAATCTGCGGCGATACCTCGGGTAACTACCATCCTCACGGTGAGCAGGTGGTCTACCCCACCATGGTAAGAATGGCTCAGGATTTCAATATGAGGTATCCCCTGGTGGACGGGCAGGGCAACTTCGGGTCGATCGATGGAGATGCACCTGCGGCTATGAGATATACTGAGGCAAGAATGGCTCATCTGGCCATGGAGATGCTGGCCGATATGGGCAAAAGAACGGTGGACTTTCAGCCTAACTATGATGAAACCCGGGAGGAGCCTGTTGTCTTACCATCTAAGTTCCCCAATCTGATATGTAATGGCTCATCCGGAATTGCTGTGGGAATGGCTACCAATATCCCACCTCATAACCTATCTGAGGTGGTGGATGCCCTGATAGCTTTGATCGATGATCCGGAGATGGATGATGATCTTCTTTTAGATTATATACTAGGACCGGATTTCCCCACCGGGGGGATAATATATGGCCGCAGCGGCATAATCAATGCCTACAAAACAGGCAGGGGCCGGATTGTTATGAGAGCCAGAGCCTGGATCGAAAAGCTCAAATCCGGCAAGGAAAACATAATAATATCTGAGATACCTTTCCAGATAAACAAGTCCAATCTAATAGAGAAGATCGCTTCACTTGCCCGGGATAAGATCATTGAAGGAATTGCTGATCTAAGAGATGAGTCAGATCGGGAGGGGATGAGGGTAGTTATTGAACTCAAAAGGGATGCACCTGCCGAGATCATCTTAAACAAGCTTTACAAACATACCCAGATGCAGGATACCTTTGGGGCCATACTTTTGGCATTAGTAGATGGCCAGCCCAAGATTCTCACCTTAAAGGAGATTCTAACCCTCTTTCTGGAACACAGACACGAGGTCATAACCAGAAGAACCCAGTTTGATTTAGAGCAGGCCGAGAAAAGAGCTCATATTCTGGAAGGTTTAAAGATAGCCTTAGATCATATAGACGCAATAATAAAGTTGATAAGGGCATCCAAATCACCGGTGGAAGCAAAATCCGGATTGATGAAAAAGTTCAAGCTGACAGAGATTCAAGCACAGGCCATCTTAGATATGCGGCTTCAAAGACTGACTCGACTGGAGGGGCAAAAAATAGAGGATGAGTACCTGGAATTGATAAAACTGATCGCCAAGCTCAAAGGCATTCTGGAGAGCAAAACCCAGAGGATGCAGATAATAAAAGAGGAGCTTTTGGAGCTTAAGAAGAAATATTCCGATCTCAGAAGGACAGAGATCAGGGAGGAGGAGGAGGAATTCACCATAGAGGACCTGATAGCTGAGGAGGACATGGTTATAACTGTTACTCACAACGGATACATCAAGCGACTGGGAGTAGGTTCCTATCGACGGCAAGGCCGCGGTGGCAGGGGGGTTATAGGCATAGAGACCAAGGAACAGGACTTTGTGGAGCATCTATTCATAGCCTCCACTCTCGATTATATACTCTTTTTCACCGATAAGGGGAGATGCTACTGGGTCAAAGTCTATGAGATCCCTCAGGGTGGGAGGTTAGCTAAAGGCAAACCCATTGTTAATCTTTTAGAGTTAGGACCTGACGAGAACATAGCTGCATTTTTGCCGGTGAGTAAATTCGATGAGAAGCTCTATGTGGTCATGGCAACTAAAAAAGGAGTGATAAAAAAGACCTCCCTTTCTGCCTTCAGCAATCCCAGAAGGGTGGGGATAAATGCCATAAATATTCCGGAGGATGATCAGTTAATAGAGGCCAGGATAACTGACGGAACCTGTGATATCGTTATGGGAACCAGAGGTGGCCAGGCTATCCGCTTCCCGGAGGATAAGGTGCGTGCCATGGGAAGATCGGCTTACGGAGTGCGGGGGATAACCCTGGGCAAAGAGGATCAGGTGGTTGGAATGGTGGTGATTAAAAGGGACACAACTCTGTTGGTGGTAACCGAGAACGGATACGGAAAAAGAACGGGTATATCAGACTACCGTATTACCAATCGAGGGGGCAAAGGGATAATCAATGTAAGGGTTAGCCAAAGAAACGGACCGGTGATGGACATAAAGACAGTGGAAGATCAGGACGAGCTAATGCTTATTACCAGCAAGGGGATAATAATCAGACAGCCGGTTAAACAAATAAAAGTAATTGGCAGAAGCACCCAGGGTGTTAAGCTGATGAATCTGGATGCCGGGGACAAGGTCAAGGATGTCGCCAGAGTGATCAAATCTGAGGAAGAATCCGCAGTTGAGAGTAAAGAGTAGAGGGTTTAAAGATAAACGACGTTTAGATTCTGAGTGGATATCTGGTGGTTACAAGAATCGCCACTGAAATTGGAGGTTCATAATAATGCGTGAAAAAGAGGTTAAGAAATTTGTTAAGGATCGATACGGGAAGATTGCATCCCAAAAGGATTCCTGCTGTTCGTGCTGTGGGAGTCCTCCGGATCTTGTGGAACAGGCAAAGTCAATGGGCTACTCAGAAGAGGAGATCAATAGTATACCGGCTGAGGCCATTATGGGACTGGGATGTGGTAATCCGAGTGCCTTAGCAGAACTAAAAGAGGGCGAAACGGTTTTGGATCTGGGTTCGGGTGGTGGTCTGGATGTTTTCCTTGCCGCCAACAAGGTCGGTGAAAAAGGCAAAGTTATTGGCGTAGATATGACTCCTGAGATGATCCAAAAGGCAAAGGAAAATGCCAGAAAAGCTGACTACCAAAACGTTGAGTTCAAATTCGGCGAAATAGAGAATCTGCCTGTTGAGGATGGCTCTGTGGACGTCATCATAAGTAACTGCGTGATTAATCTTTCACCAGATAAATTAGCCACCTTCAGAGAAGCGTTCAGGGTTTTGAAGCCGAATGGAAGGATTCTTATTTCCGATCTGGTGACCGAGGGTGAACTGCCGGACGAGATTCGCAGAAGCTTCGATGCCTGGGCGGAATGTATTGCCGGGGCTTTAGAGAAACAGGAATATCTGGATACCATCAAGAAAGCTGGCTTCAGGGATGTCAAGATAGTAGCCCAGCACACTTATGGTGAGCCTGGAATGGATGATAGGCTGGCGGGAAAAATCACCAGCGTTCGGGTTAAAGCTTTCAAATAAACGCTTAAGGATTGGTGGTCTTTATCCATAGCATTCTACAAGGTCACCAGAGCATAACCAACATGCTACCTTGAATAAAATCACAAGTAATTTGAGAGAAAATATGGGGAAATACCTTTCTGTAATACTGATTTTAATTTTCAATTCAATCTGGGGAAACGCATTTGCCCAGACTGTTTCCCAGAGTCCTGGTTCTGTAGACAAGATAGTTGCCGTATCTATTGATGAAATAAAGAAATTCGGGATAACCACGGGTACAAAAGAATCGTGTGATAACAGCTTGACCCTGGATATTTTTACCAACTCCGATTTAAAGCAGAAAATAGGTTCAATTCCTTCAGGCACTATTGTCAAATACCAGAGGCTTTCGGAAACAATTCACATACCATATTGGGCTCCGCAGCGCGAGCATCGATTGCCTGAGGGGGAGAAATTTATAATATTTGGAGACACTTTAACCGGATGGATCGGAGAAAGTAATTTAATGACCTTTTCTTCAGTATGGCGAGAGCGAATCCCGGAACGATTTTTGAAAACCTGTGTGAATAGTGTAGTGTGCGTTTATTCGAGCGGGCAGTATGAATCCGTAGAATGCTCGGCAGTGACCTTATGGGAACGGGAGTCTCCAGAAAACCTTTGGACTTTAAAGGTCATGAAAACTCAGCCAATTAAAACCTGCTTATACTGTACTCCCCAAGTGGATACAGTGTACGTTGATGATGACCAATCCCTTAAGTTCCAGTTGAGTTCCCTTGGCGGGGATGCAGGCGATTTTTGGGGAACACGTAGCCTGTATTCTTATAAAGATGGACAGCTAATTCTTCTTTCTACCTGGAACGTAGATTCTATCGAAAAGTAGCAGGGAGCAAATTACTTCAAATCAAAGGTAAAATCTGATTTCAAGTTTTAGCTTCAGGTCAATTGATTAGCCTTGAATATTTCCTATTTAAAATATGTTGGATTCTGAAGGGTTTAAAATTGCCCTTGTTTTTTTGCTTTTCATCCTGATCCTAAGGCTCCTTTTGATGGGATGGCAAAGGGTTTCAATTAAAAGAAATGGTAATAGATTCAACTTTCTTCTGACTAAGTTTTCACTAAAAGGTGACATCAGCTGGCAGGACGTGAAGTATTCGCTTTTGGTGACAATAGATTCATTAATCTCTTTGATAATTTTACTCTGGATATTTGATAAAATATTTTAGTTACTCCATAATGATCAAGGGTCGGGAGACCCTTGACTACCCGTGGTAGTTTTGTGTATATTAGAACTGTTTTGAGATTTTGACAAAATTACATATCATCATATGAGAGGAGTTGGATATGGACAAGATGGGTAAGATGATCCTGGCCGCTAAAGGGGCTTTTACTCACGTGCTTAAATTAAAAAGCGATGAGAAGGTTCTGGTGGTAACGGATGAGAGAAGAAAATCAATCGGGCAAGCCTTCCTTGATGCAGCCAATGAACTGGGTGCTGATGCTAAGCTAATTGTATTACCTGAGGATAAACGCCCCTTAAAGGAGCCCACACCGGAGATGGTGAGTTTGGTTGAAGACAAAAACGTGGTTATCAATGCACTTTTCAGCCTGGCCCAGGAGACGCCCTTTCGGATTAAGTGGATCAGAAAGGTTATGGAGACCAAGACCAGAAGAATGGGACATGGTCCCGGCATTAC
>JBARPA010000332.1:0-5358 GCA_049642665.1 Candidatus Zixiibacteriota bacterium | reverse complement strand
ATCTTCTTCTGGTAATCATAGGCGCTTTTCTGGATCTCCTTCTGGTAATAACCTGATTCCACCGCCCACAAGGCGCCGCCGTTTTCCTCGATGTGATCTATATGTTTTTGAGCTTCCTCTTCAATCCTGTTGGTAAGAGATTCCACAAAATAAGAACCGCCCACCGGATCCACCGTATGAGTAACTCCTGATTCAAAAGCGATTATCTGCTGGGTTCTCAGGGCAAGTGAAGCTGCTTTTTGAGAGGGCAAACTCAAAGCCTCGTCCATGGAATTGGTGTGAAGGGACTGCGTTCCCCCTAAAACCGATGCCAAAGCCTGCATAGTTACCCTTACCACATTGTTCTCTGGTTGTTGAGCAGTCAGGGTGCATCCTGCGGTCTGAGTGTGAAAACGAAGCCTACAGGATTGATCTTTTTTTGCCTTAAATTTCTCCTTCATAATCTTAGCCCAGAGCCTTCGGGCTGCCCTGAACTTACAGATCTCCTCAAAGAAATCGTTGTGGGAATTAAAGAAAAAGGAAAGTCTTTGGGCAAATTCATCCACCTCCATCCCAGCCTCTATAGCAGCCTTAACGTAAGCCATACCATTTGACAGGGTAAAAGCGATCTCCTGAACCGCAGTTGAACCGGCCTCACGAATATGGTACCCGCTGATGCTTATGGTGTTGAACTTGGGAAGATTATTTTTTGCAAATTTGAAGATATCGGTTATCAGTTTCATTGAAGGTTTCGGTGGATAGATATAGGTTCCCCGGGCGATGTATTCTTTAAGGATATCGTTCTGAATTGTACCAGCAATTGAGGAAAAGGGGATTTTGTTCTTTTTAGCCAGCACCAAATACATTGCTAAAAGAACAATTGCAGTTGAGTTTATGGTCATAGAGGTGCTGACCTTGTCTAGAGGAATCTGATCAAAGAGTATCTCCATATCCTTTAAAGTATCAATGGCCACGCCTGTTTTTCCAACTTCGCCTGATGACAAGGGATGATCGGAATCATAACCTATCTGGGTAGGAAGATCAAAGGCCACCGAAAGACCGGTCTGTCCTCTGTCCAGAAGATACCTGTATCTTTTATTCGATTCCTCAGCAGTCCCGAATCCAGCATACTGCCGCATAGTCCACAAACGCCCCCGATACATATTCGGGTATATGCCTCGGGTGAAAGGATATTCACCCGGAAAACCCAGATCATCTTGATAACTCAAATCCTCAACATCTTCCAGGGTATACAACTCATTTACAACGATATTAGAGGAAGTTAAGAGTTCTTCATTTCTTTCGGTTTTACTCATAGTCTTTTTAATACACCACTATTAGGAAATACTAATGCCAATTTGTCCTTTGTCATTCTGAGCGGAGCGAAGAATCTCAAAAGACCCTTCGCTTTCGCTCAGGGTGACAGCAATACTTTCGAGGCCACCGGGGTTGAAACCCGGTGACTCTGTCCGAGATACAATCCTGAAACCTTGCGACATATTCTGTCAAGCAGTCCTGCGGACATGCTTGGCTTACGAGACTACTCAAAGACAATCAGCACCTCATCCTTTTCCACTGCCTGACCTTCTTTAACTATAATGCTTTTAACCTTGCCTTTAAAACTTGCCTTGAGCTCGTTTTCCATCTTCATTGCCTCCACAATCACCAGTCCATCTCCGGGTTTGACCTCCTGACCTTCCTTGATTTCAATTGCCACTACCAGGCCAGGCATGGGGCTTTTCAGCTCTCTCTGTACCCCTTCCCTGCCTTCATACCAGCTCAATTCCTTTAGTTTAGAGACTCTCTCATCTTCAAGCTCACATTCAAATCTTCTCGCCCTCATGGAAACCCAATAGCGCTCGGAATCCTTTAATATCTCAGCATCAAAGGATCGGTTATTAACCAGAAGGGACAAGAAATTTGGAGGTTTGACCTCAATCAGATCAATTAAAACTGGTTTACCATTCAACCTCACTTCTAATTTCCCATCTTTTTCTTCTATATCTATTTTGAAGGTCTTTTCTTTTACTTTAGCTATGTATTTCATACTAATATCCGAATTTTCTCAAGCCTGCTTTTCGTCCCTCGATTTTCCAGGGACTTTTTTCTTCTTTTTTACCCTTTATGAATTTAGTTTTCTTTTTCTCCCTGAAATCCGTTAAAGCTGAAAACAAAGCCACTATCTCGTAGAGCTCATCGTGATCAGTATCAAATATCAAGTTTTTTTTCTCCAGCTCCTCATCAATGAAATGGGTGGAGATTTCACCCTTGAGGAATCTTTTGTTCCCCATCACTTTTCGATGGAAAGGGATGGTGGTGATAATTCCTGAGATGTGATATTCGGAAAGTGCCCTTTTCATCCTCTGAATCGCTTCGTCTCTGGTGTTACCCCAGGTTAAGAGCTTAGCAATCAAGGGATCATAGTAGAGTGATACTTCACATCCCTCGTATAGACCCGAATCTACCCGCACTCCCGGGCCAGAGGGTTCCTCATAGGTAACTATTTTACCCACGGAAGGTAAAAAGTTATTGGATGGATCCTCAGCATAGATGCGGCATTCCAGGGCAGCACCCTTCCATCTGATATCCTGCTGTTTGTAGTTCAGTTTTTCACCAGCTCCGATACGGAATTGCTCTTTGACAATATCCACCCCGGTAACCAGTTCGGTTACCGGATGTTCCACCTGAAGCCTGGTATTGGACTCCAGAAAATAGAAATTTTTATTCTCGTCAACCAGAAACTCTATGGTTCCGGCACTAACATACCCGGAAACTCTGGCAGCTTTGACAGCCGCCTGGCCCATCTTTTTTCTCATCTCATCATCTACAACAGTGGAAGGAGATTCTTCGATTACCTTTTGATGTCTTCTCTGAATGGAGCACTCCCTTTCCCCAAGGTGAATTACGTTTCCGTGTTGATCTGCCAGGATTTGAATCTCCACGTGTCTGGGGCGTTCCAGATACTTCTCCATATAGATTCTCTCATCAGCAAAAGCCGATTTAGCTTCAAATGATGCACCTCTTAAAGCCTCCTTCATCTGGGATCTGTCCCTGACGATCCTCATCCCCTTGCCGCCCCCGCCACCGGCGGCTTTGAGCAAAACCGGAAAACCGATTTTTTCAGCTGTTTTAATTGCCTCCTTCTCGGATTCGATGGCTTTTTTTGCTCCCGGAACTATGGGTACACCGGATTGGGAGATGGTTTCTCGTGCTCTCATCTTATCGCCCAAAAGCTCAATAGCTGAGCTGGGAGGACCCAAAAACACCAGCCCCTCATCCTCCACCATTTTAGCGAATTTATAGTTCTCTGCCAGAAAGCCATATCCCGGATGGATTGCCTCTGCTTTTGATTTTCTTGCCACCTGAATCAGTTTTTCCATTACCAGATAGCTTTCCGAGGAAGGTGAAGGCCCGATAAAATAAGCTTCATCTGCTAATCTCACATGCAGGGCTTTGCGATCTATCTCCGAGAAAACGGCAACCGCCTTTATACCCATCTCCCTGCAGGCGCGAATTATCCTGACCGCAATCTCCGCTCGATTGGCTATTAAAATCTTATGAAACATCTAAGAGCTCTTCCTGTAGAATAATTCTCTTTACAAAAAACTCTTTACTCTTAACTCTATACTCTGTACTCTCTACTCTTCACTCTCTACGCTCAACTACAACGGTATATTGCCGTGCTTTTTGGGCGGATTTGTATCCTTTTTTGTGCTCAACATAGATAATGCCTTAATCAATCGCGGGCGGGTATATTTAGGCTCTATAACGTCGTCCACATATCCCCGCTCAGCAGCGGTGTAAGGATTGGCAAATCTTTCCTTGAATTCTTCTACCTTCTTTTCTGTGATCTTTTCCGGATCCTCAGATTCCTGGATCTCTTTTTTGAAGATTATCTCTGCAGCACCTTTGGGTCCCATCACCGCAATCTCAGCAGTAGGCCAGGCATAGTTAATATCTCCCCGCACGTGCTTGGAGTTCATAACATCGTAAGCTCCGCCATAAGCCTTTCTGGTGATGACCGTGACCTTGGGAACAGTAGCCTCACAATAAGCATACAAAAGTTTGGCTCCGTTTTTGATAATCCCCCTGAACTCCTGATCGGTTCCCGGTAAAAATCCGGGCACATCCTCAAAGGTCATCAGAGGGATGTTAAAGGCATCGCAGAATCTGACGAATCTTCCGCCCTTGATGGAGGAATCAATATCCAGAACTCCAGCCAAAACCGCAGGTTGATTTCCAACTATCCCCACGGGCTTTCCCGCCATTCGGGCAAATCCCACCACAATATTCTCAGCATAATTCTGGTGCACCTCCAGGAAATCTCCGTTATCTACAACCCTTTTTATCACATCTTTCATGTCATAGGGTTTAGCTGGATCATCGGGCACGATGAAGTTGAGTTCCTCATCCGCTCTATCGATGGGGTCGGTGAACTCACCCTCCGGCGGATCTTCCATATTATTCAGTGGAATAAAACCGAATAGTTTTCTCACCAGGTTAAGTGTCTCTGCCTCGTTTTCACAGGCAAAGTGTGACACGCCGGATTTGGTGCTGTGGGTAATCGCTCCTCCTAACTGGTCAAAGGTCACCTCCTCATGAGTTACGGTTTTAACCACACCAGGTCCGGTGACAAACATATAGCTTGTTCCTTTGACCATAAAGACGAAATCGGTGATAGCCGGAGAGTAAACCGCACCCCCGGCACAGGGACCCAGAATAACTGATATTTGCGGAATTACCCCAGAGGCTAAAGTATTTCTCAGGAAAATATCCGCATAGCCACCCAGTGATACTACACCCTCCTGAATCCTGGCGCCGCCGGAATCATTTAGCCCGATTACCGGTGCACCCACCTTCATAGCCATATCCATTATTTTGCAGATTTTCTCTGCATGACCCTCGGCCAGGGTACCCCCAAAGGTGGTGAAATCCTGAGAGAAAACAAAGGTCAGTCTTCCCTCAATGGTTCCGTAACCGGTAACTACTCCATCTCCGGGAATTCTCTGTTTATCCAGTCCAAATTCACTGCACCTGTGGGTCACGAACATATCGAATTCCTCGAAACTTCCGTCATCCAGCAGAAGATCAAGACGCTCCCGTGCTGTCAATTTCCCTTTTTTATGCTGAGCATCGATCCTTTTTTGTCCCCCTCCCAGCTTAGCTTGCTTTTGCTTTTTTTTCAAACGCTCAAGTTTCTCTTCAATGGACATAAGATCACTCCTGAATTGAAACTTTTATAGTGTTTATTTTATCTTCCTTTTTTTCAAGCTTTGCTAATTTAAGTTCAGTATCATGATCAAATGCCACATGCCAGCTGTCATTTAGACATCTTTCCAGGAAATCCTTTTTAACCTTCATAGTCTCTAGAGGATAGGT
>JBARPA010000331.1:0-5470 GCA_049642665.1 Candidatus Zixiibacteriota bacterium | reverse complement strand
GGCTAGCATCTTTCAGAAAAGAAAGGCGCAGGCGTGAGAAGCACCGGATAGTATCAGAAATGGATTTTTCTCCAATCCCAGGATCAAAAAGTAAAAGCCCAGAGCCATGAAGAAAAGAGTGGAGATCTCAGAAAAAGTGTTCCTGCTATACACCAGCATTATGAAGTTAATGCCCAGAAAAAAAGATGAAAGCAATGCCGGGGTTTTGTTCAAAGCTTTTCTTATCCCCAGATAGATAAATAGTATGGTGAAGATATTCAAAAGAACTGAAATCAGATTTGACTGAAAGCGGCCCAAACCTGTAAGTTTATAAAATAAAAATGAAATCAGGGTATAAGCTGAGTTAATCCAGAGCACAAAACGGTATTGCCCGAAGGGATTCCAATCCCCTCGCAGGATTTTTGCCCGAGCAAAGGAGACATAGGTGGGAGCGTCAGTTGTGAGGTCCTGGCTCCAGGATATCGGTGGGGGATCTGAGGTCAGATATAAAAGCCGAAGCATAAGTGCCAGCCCGAAAATGAATAAAAAAAGCAAAAGGTGAAACAGATCCGATCTGAAAAAATCTCTCTCAAAAAATTCTCTCCCCCAGCCTGGTTTCTTCTGTGGGGTGGTTTTTTTCTCTTTTTTCTTTTTTGCTTTTTTCTTTACCATTATAGCAAGAATCAGAAGTTCAGAATCTTGAATTAATATAAAAGCAAAAGCCCTTAAGTCAAACGAAAATAGACAATATGAGAGTTTTTAATCCAGGATCTTAAATTTAAATAATCCTTGTGAAAAACAAAAAAGGGCTATTAAAATTGTATAAAGAGATGACAAAAATGAAGCAGATTAGATTTGCTCTGGTCGGTATGATTTCAGATTTCTATGAAATGGATTGTAGTTTTTATTTTATGATAAATTTGGATAATCTCTTATTCTGCCTGGGGCAAAATAAATTTTTTATCTGAAAAACTTGAACTTAATCATAAACCAGAGGGCAAAAAACCCGACCTTCCAGTTCATTTTCTTCCCCTCCTCCGGTGTCCGGGGACGTCCCAAAAACTTCAGTGGAATCTCCAGAAAGCGATATTTTTCTTTTGAAACCATGGCCGTCAGTTCTGGTTCTATTTCAAATCTTTCCCCCTTCAAATGGGGCAACATCTCTTTTATTATCTTTAACCTGAAAACTTTATATCCGGTCCACATATCTGTTATCTTAAGTCCGGTTATGAGATTGGAAAAACCGGTGAGGAATTTGTTTCCCAGATAGAACCAGAAGGAGAAGTGACGAAAGGTTCCGGACTTGAAACGTGAACCGAAGACCACATCAGCTTTCCCCTCCAAAATAGGCTGGATTAACGCCGGATAATTCCGGGGATCGCATTCCAGGTCTGCGTCCTGAATCAAAACGATCTCTCCCTGGGCTCTGGCAAAGCCGTTCCTTATGGCCATTCCCTTGCCCTGGTTTTTGTGGTGGTAAACAATTGCATATCGGTTTTCGAGCTCCTTTAAGACCTGCTGAGTCCCGTCAGTGGAACCATCATCCACGATGATTATTTCTTTCTCAATATCCTCTAAGTTTACCGCTTCGATTCTCTCAAGAGCTGAAAGGATGGTATCTTTTTCATTAAATGCCGGAATGATGATAGATATTTTCATCAAAATTAGGAGCCAAACTCCGGACACATTTTTTTGTCAAAGTGGTTGATTATTTTCTTAAGGCTTTTTTCCAGGGATACCCGGGGACGATAGCCGATCAGTTTCCCGATCTTGCTGATATCTGCCCTTCTGCGGGCCATATCGGCAAAGTCTTTTCCGAAGACCTCCCGGTAAGGGATATATACTATTTTGGACTTGCTTCCGGTCAATTTCTTTATCAGTTTTGCCAGCTCTTTGATTTTTATTTCCTCTTCCGAGGCCAGGTTGAAAATCTGACCGTATGCTTTCGGGCTGTTCATCGTTTTTATTAAGGCTCCGGCTACATCCTCCACATCACAAAAACATCTGGTCTGAGAGCCCGTGCCGTAAATGGTAAAGGGCTGGTTGGATAAAGCCTGTTTTACAAAACGGGGGACCACCATTCCATAGGTCCCGGTTTGCCTGGGACCTATGACATTAAAAAGACGAACCACTATTGTGGGAAGTCCCTTTTCTTTGAAATGGGCTAAGGTCAGGAATTCATCGGCTGCCTTGGCAAAAGCATATCCCCAGCGATCGTTGTAGGCAGACCCGTACACTCTGTCATCCTCCTCTTTAAAGGGCAGCGAATCATTTTTTCCGTATACCTCGGAGGACGAGGTGAAAAGAACCGGAATTCTATATTTGTTGGCCAGATCCAGCACCACCTCGGTTCCTCTGAGATTTGAAAGAAAGGAATCCAGAGGTTTCTCCATAATGGTTCTTACTCCCACTGCCGCTGCCAGGTGATAGATCTGTTTTACCTTCTTAACCAAAGTCAACATTTTTTTACGGTTCAAAACGCTGTCCCTGGTAAAATGGAAATTCTTATTTTTACGAAGAGGGGCTATGTTTTTTAAACTTCCGGTTGAGAGATCGTCGATCACAAAGACATCGTGTCCGGAATCAAGTAGCTTCTCTGATAGATGAGAACCGATAAACCCTGCTCCTCCTGTGACCAGGACCTTTCTCTTTGAAGAATCTGATTTCATTTTCTTTGACCTCCTAAAAATCAATTTGATTCAGGCGAACGCTGACTTCCCAACAGCTCGCTTTTTTTCAATTAACTTATTTTTCATTCCTTTGGCTGAGTAGAACTCAAAGCATTACTTTTCGCAATTAGAATCCTTTTGAAGAATATTATTTTTCATTGGCCATTTTCTCCTGATCTTTCTGGATTACCTTTAGAGTCAGGTGTTCTGTTTTAAGGTAGATCAAACCGATCAGGGTTATGGGAATGTACTGGCTGGCATGCAGGACCACGGAGAAGGGCAGGGCGGTGTTTTTTCCGATACCATAAAGGCTTAAGGCAGCAATGCAGAAGAAATGAAAGGTTCCCACGTAACCGGGTGAAGCTGGGATGCTCACCGCCAGGGAGACCATAACCAGAAGTATGAAGGAGGCTTGAATCGGAGGGTGAAGATCAAAAGCCAGAAAGATGAAATAGTTGCTGATGCCCACGACTCCCCAGACAAAAACCGAAAAGATCAGTATCCAGATCATACTGGGAAGATCTCGAAATACTTTCAACCCGGTGGTGAACTTAAAGAGAACTTCAGAGAGTTTGTCAGAGATCTTCCTGGGCAAAAATCCAAATAGTCTGTTCAAAAACTTCAGTGTGGGTTCGGTCCTGACCTCAAGAAGTATCAAGACCAGAAGAGCCGCAAGATTAATTACCAGGGTTAGATTACCAGCCGTTTTAACCCAATCCGGAAAAGGAGAAATGAGAAGCGTAATCCATAAAAGGACCAGAAGGGAGAAGCCGTCAAATACCCTCTCCACAACTATGGTAGCAAAGGAGGCAGTTCTGGATATACCTGCTTTAGATCCCAAAGAATAAGCTCTGACGATCTCCCCTAACCTTACCGGCAAAACGTTGTTAGCCATGAAACCGATCATAGTGGAGGAAAAGAGTCGATGCATTCCCAATCTCTTTATGGGGTCCACCATGAATTTCCATCTGTAGGCTCGGAGCCACATGCTTAAGACCATCAATGCCATGTTTGGGAGGATCCAGAAATAATTGGCATTTTTAAGAGCGTGAGCCAACTCCTGATAATCGACTTTCCGAAAGGCTAACCACAGGAAGAAAACCGAAACCACAATGCCAATGACTAATCTTTTTTTCAAAATTCTCTATTTTTGTAATTGGTAATTATTTCTTTTCCCTGGCCACCATTTGTAACAATTCCAGGGTTTGATCAGTTGCCTTATCCCAGTTGAATTCCTGGGCCCATCTCAATCCGCCCTGAGATAATTTTTTCCTCAAACTGGAATCGGACATTATCTTTATCATAAGCTCAGCCAGCTTCTCTTTATCTCCATATTCAAATAAAAATCCGGTTTCTCCAGATACGACTGAATCTTTTAATCCCGGAACATCTGAGGCCAAAACTGGTGTGCCACAGGCATTGGCCTCAATATTGGATAAACCCCATCCCTCTTTAAGGGAAGGATATACTGCTACCCAGGCTTTTCTCAGCCAACTAACCTTTTCCTTCTGAGATACAAACCCGGTGAACTTAACCTTTCCTTCCAGTCCCAGACGCTGGGTCAATCTCTTTAATTCCGGGCCATAGTCGCCATCACCGATTATAGCTAACTCGGCATCAGGGAGTCTTTTGAGAACCAGAGGTAAAGCCTGTATCAAACTATCTATGCTCTTGTATTTTTTTAACCGGCCCACATAGATTGCCAGAGGGAAATCACTCTTCTTTATTTCAGAATCCGGGAAATAAAAGCTGTGATCTATCCCGCAATGAATCACATGGATATCTTTCTCTGGAATTTTCCTTCTCATTAAATCATGTTTGGTACTTTCGGATATCACCATAATTTTTTTATTCTTATATATTTGGGGAATGGGTTTCTCCGCAAAAAAAATGTAAAGACCCAAAATGAAGTTTATTTCCTTGAAAACCGAATCTGCAAAAAGATGAGGTATGACCACTAAGGTGGACAGATTCTGAAAAAGGGGGGTGTAAAAGGGGATTTTATTTATGTCCTCTATAATAAGATCAGGTTTCTTTAAAGCTAAAAGGGATTTGATATACCTGGAAACCACGAAATTGAAGTTATGCCGGGAGCCTTTTCTGATGATTTCAATTCCGTTAATCCTTTCCACTTTCCTGGCCTGGGGGTAGGAACTGCAAAATAAAGTTACCTGGTGTCCTTTAGCTGCAATTCTTTTAAGGATTTCCTCTAAGTGAATTTCTGCCCCTCCTGCCTGAGGATTGGTAAGATCCTGCCAGTTTATAGCTAATATCTTCACGATGAGATCCTGTATTTTCCTCCTTTTTTTATCTTCTATTTTTGCTGGGAGGGTGGTTTGGGAAAATTAAAATCAGGTGATGAAATCTGATTTAAGGCCTGAACAGCATAATTGTCATCGGGATTATGGGATACCCAATCTCTTAAAACCTGCACCAGTTTTTCTTGTTGTTGGTTTTGGTAGTAATTAGTGAAAAGGAATTGAAATGCAGGCCTGAAGTGGGGATTTTCGGAAATAAGACGATGAACTAAATCCAGAGCCTTTTGGTTTTCTCCATCCCTTTGATATATGGCAGCCAAACTCAGATAGATCTGATTGATTCGCTCCAGGTCCACTCCCTCAGCTTTTTTTAATAGTTCCTCGGCTTTTTCGGATTCACCCTTATCCGCATAGAGTTGAATTAAAAAGGCGAAAGGTTTCCAGTCGTCAGGTAAGATCTCCATGTTCTTTTGCGCAATTTCCATGGCTTCATCATGTTTGCCTGACCGTCTCAGGGTATCTGCCAAGGTCAGGAAAGCGGTGCCATAATTGGCTGTAAGTCTT
>JBARPA010000330.1:0-4365 GCA_049642665.1 Candidatus Zixiibacteriota bacterium | reverse complement strand
ATATTCATCCACATTACCCTAAATCTGCTAAAAGTGATGAAGTTGAGGGGACTGTCTGGTTAAGGGTTTTGGTCTCCGAAAACGGAGATGTGGTTGATGCCGTAGTACTGAAATCGGTGAGAGAAGACTTAGATAAAGCTGCTTTGGAGAATGCCTGGGAGATCAAATATCAACCCGCTATAAGCCAGAGCAGGCCTATTGCCGTCTGGATAGTATACTCAATTACGTTTAAACTCAATTAGACCTTGGCTGATACGGACAAGCTTCAAAGATTGAATAATAGCCATAATTGCAACTGCAAAAACTATTAGATAAAGAACAATAAAAGAGGTAAGCTGAATAACCAGCCCGCCTAACGCTGAAAGAAAAATGGTGGGTCCCACCAGACTATTCATAAATCCTATATAAATGGGTCTATCCGCCTCCGGGGAGATCTCCAGAAGATAGTTGGTTCCTCCGATAATTGACCCGCTGTTGGTGGCCCCCAAGAAAAAGAAGATGAAAAAGAAAGATGCCAGGGGCAAATGTAACATCCAACATGAAAGCAAAAGAATCGAGGGCAAAGATGAGGTCAAGGCAGTCAGGAAAAGGACCAATGAATTGCTCGCCCGGTTACTGAGATATCCCCATAAAAAGTTGGACAGAACATATCCTGCCATCTCAAAACTCAAAAATATCCCCACCATTCCCTGGGGTGCTTGGAGCACCTCCCGGGCAAAGATCACATAAAAGGGTAAGCCCATCATATAGGTGCCAATTAATATCCTGGAGATTATCAGTTGTTTGAACCTTCTGTCCTCCTTGAATATCTTTATGCCTTTGAGAAAATTATCCTTAAGTGATCTTTTTTCAAGCTGAGCGTATGTTTTCGGTTCTTTTATCAGGGAATAGGATACAAGAGCGATGACTATAAGAACACAGGCGAAAAGAAATATAACTCCAAAATTGAGCGGAAAGTTGTATTGATTCAAAAGTTTCCTTACCACAATTCCTCCCAATACAGCCAGGCCGCCCCCGAAAAATATCCTCATTCCTAAAAAGCTTCCCCTTTTGTGCTGGGGAATGGTTTTACCCACAATATGGGTGAAGGCAACGCCGGCCAGCCCTCCACCCAAAGCGTAGACGGTAAAGAATACAAAGAAGGATAAAAGAAGGAAAAGAGGGTTTTTCCCACCAAAAAGAAAAATACACAGGGTAAAAAGGGCAAAGGATCCACCTCTCAGGACAGCTGTTTTTCTGTAAAAGGGTATTTGTCTGGGGTGATGCAGGGTAGCCACAGCCATTAAAATCTGCGGTAAAAACCAACCCAAAGTCTCCAGGGTGGAAGCTAATCCTATCAGAACTCTGGATGCAGTAAGTTTGCTCATAAAAAGGGGCAAAACAGTGGAAGGGGAAGTAAAGGCAAAAGCCAGATTAAAAAGAACTCCGTTTAAAACCCCTAAAAAGAAGTTTCGTTTAAAGTGTTTTTTCGCTATATCGTTTTGCATTGAAGTTTATTATAAGAGAAGAAACTTGGTTGTCAAGACGGATTAGAAAGTCATTATACTTTAATAATTGGATTTTTTATCAACCAGAATACACCCAATGAAAGCGTTAAAATTGGGCATAGTTTTCATTTGACATTGCATCTTGATGGATTATATTTCGTATCTTAAATTAATATAGGCAGTTTATTATGAGATTAGATCAAATACTTGTGCCCATTAAAGATGACTTGGTGGAATTTGACGGGAAGATCAAGGAATATCTCTATTCTGATTCCCCTCTGGTCTATCAGATCGCCCAGCACATCCTGAAAAGTAAAGGAAAAAGGCTCAGGCCTTCCCTGGTCTATCTTTCAGCCCGTGCCTGCGGCAAAAGGAACAAAAACCTGACCCTGGCTGCATCAGCCATTGAGCTGATTCATACTGCCACCCTTCTTCACGACGACGTGATTGACGAGTCCCCTACTCGCAGGGGACAACCCACAGTCAACTACAGATGGAACAATCTGGTCTCGGTTCTGATGGGGGATTACCTTTTTGCCAAGGCTTTCAGGATAATGATGGAGACCAAATCCCAGCCTTTGCTGACTGCCATCTCCGCAGCTACCGAAAGGGTGAGCGTGGGCGAGCTTCTGCAAATTCAGGAATGTTATAACTACGATTTAGATGAGAAAGCCTACCTGAATATCATCCAGGAGAAGACCGCATCGCTTTTTTCCGTGGCCTGCGAATCCGGTGCCATCCTTTCATCAGCTAAGGATGGTCACCGCCAGAAATTCAGAACCTATGGGGAGAACTTCGGGATAGCCTTTCAAATAAGGGATGACCTTCTGGATATTATCGGGAAAAGGGAGAAAACCGGAAAGGAACCGGGCAACGATTTAAAGGAGGGGAAAATCACCTTACCCCTGATTTATGCGTTGAAGAGCACCACTTCCCGTAAAAGGAAAGAGGTATTTAAGATTTTAGACGATGGTTTTGATCAGAATGGTTTTGCAAAGGTTTTGCAGTTTGTGAAAGAACAAAAGGGAATGGAATATGCTGATTCCAGAGCTAAAGAATATGGCGATGGAGCCTTGAGCAATCTCTCCCATCTGAATGGATCAGAATATAAAAAGTCCCTGGTTGATCTGGTCAGCTTTACGGTGAAAAGGGAAAAATAGATTTTTAAAATATGATTTCATAGGAACAATCGACCACTGTTAAAAAGCAGTGGTTTTTTGTTTATACCCATATGCTTATTTTTGGATTTTCCAGATTATGGCTTCAATTTTTATCTCAAAATCTGTGGATAATTATCGGAGCCTTTATTCTTTCCTTAATTCTGGCTTATTTTTTATATAGAAGAACTTATCCTCCTATAAGTAAAGGTAAAAAGACCTTTCTTATGGTTTTGCGTTTTCTGGCCTTGTTGTCTCTGTTTTTAGCTTTTTCCAGTACCATACTCTTTTTTGCCCGGGAACTGGTGGAAAATCCTGTAATAGTCGTATTGGTGGATGATTCCAAGAGTATGAAGCTGAGAAGCGGGGATACCACCAGAAAGGGAATAATTGAGGATATTATCTCCTCTAATTTTTTAAAAGAGCTGAAAGCCAGATCGGAGGTAAAAGCTTACGCTTTTTCAGATACAGTAAGGCAATTGGATTATGAAAAAGAATCCCTGGATTTTTCAGGTGAGATTACCTCCATAGGAGCTTCACTGGAGCAGGTTGAAAAGGAGCTAAAAGGGAAAAATCTGCAAGGGGTTTTGCTTTTCTCAGATGGAGCTAACAATTTCGGCAAAGACCCACAGGAGGTGGCGAAGGCTTTAGCTTTTCCCGTTTTCACCTGCGGAATCGGCGAAGAAATAACCATAAAAGATGTCTCCATAGAAAGAATGGTTTATCCGGACATAGCTTACCAGGGTGAAAAAAATCAGGTTAAGGTTTTCCTGTCCAATCAGGGATTTGAAGGGGTAAGGGTTCTTTTGATTTTAAAACAAAAAGATAAAATTCTGGACCAGAAAAATGTGGTTCTGGCAGGATCGGGTCAAACCCAGGAGATCGACCTGGAGCTGGTAGCCAATCAGGTGGGGATATTCAGATACGATTTAATCATCCCAGCCCAGGAGGGTGAGTCAATACCTGAGAACAACAAAAGATCGTTTTCATTTAAGGTATTAAAAAGCAAGATAAATGTATTACTTTTAGCGGGAAATTTGAGCTGGGAATATACCTTTCTAAAAAGGTTTCTGTCCAGCCAGGAGAATATCCAGTTACAAACTGTAGTTTATCGGGAAAAGGGAAAAGTTTTTTCAGGGAATTTCCCCTCGTCAAAGGAAAAACTGAATGAGTTTGATCTTTTAATCTTTTTGGACACTCCTGGTTTCCTGTTTAATTTACAAAAGGATATGCTAAGCGATTTCCTTAAAGATAAGTCAGGATTATTTTTATTCGGGGAGCAGATGATCCAGCAGAGGAATCTTTCCCCTTTTGCAGATTTTTTACCTTTTGACCTGAAAACCATATCCATTTCGCATAAAAACTTCAATTTGAGTCTTACAGAGGTAGGGAGATTCCATCCAATTACCAGGCTGAGCCAGGATCCATTTGAAAACGTCTCCCTGTGGTCTAATCTCCCTCCATTCTTAGGCATAGTTGGTCTGGGAAACCTTAAACCAGAAGCAAAAGTACTTGCAGAGTATGCTGGAGATGAAAAGTCACCTTTCCCGGGAATTGTAGTCAGAGCCCGGGGTAAAAGCAAGATCATGGCTGTTTTAGTTTATCCCTTCTGGAGATGGGATTTCTGGCTGTGGGGAGTGGATAAGGATAACCAGGCTTACAGGAATTTATGGGAAAACTCCATCCGTTGGCTTACCACTCCGGAGGATCTGGAAAGGTTT
>JBARPA010000329.1:0-34577 GCA_049642665.1 Candidatus Zixiibacteriota bacterium | reverse complement strand
GCTGGGTTCAAAAGACCTTCCAGGTTATATCCCTGCCCGCTGAGATATACTTTATCAGTTCCCTGCCCATCGATATGAGAGCTTCTGATTTTATCCTGGTGGCAGTAGCTGCTTTGGGAATTACTTTTCTGGCAACCATATACCCTGCCAAAAGGGCATCGGAGTTGGCTCCGGTGGATGCCATAAGATATGAATAGAGCAAAATTAGAACAGTGAATTTGCAACCAAAAAACTATTTAAATTAAAAATATTGCCAAATTGGGCGAAAATAACTATAGTAAAAGCGTGGAACAAAATGAGGTAATTTTAGAAGGAATCGACATACACAAAAGCTTTCAAACCGGATCGGAAAGGCTGGATGTATTAAGAGGTGTAAATCTCCGTATATATAGGGGGGAAATGGTAGCTGTGGTCGGAGCTTCGGGTGTAGGAAAAAGTACCTTACTTCATATCCTGGGAGCTTTAGACCGACCTAATAAAGGAAAGGTGAGCTTGAACTCAACCGACATATTCTCCATGGATGAGAGGGAGCTGGCGCATTTCAGAAACAGAACCATCGGCTTTGTTTTTCAGTTTCATCATCTTCTGCCCGAATTTACTGCTCTGGAAAACGTGCTTATGCCCAAGCTGATCGGCGGCGAGGAAATAGAGAAAGTTAGAAAAAAGGGAAAGGAGATTCTGGCTGAGGTGGGATTAATGGAAAGAGAGGATCACCGACCGGGTGAGCTGTCCGGTGGTGAACAGCAGAGGGTAGCGGTGGCCAGAGCTTTAATAAACAGTCCTCAGATCCTGGTTGCGGATGAACCCTCTGGAAATCTGGACAAGGATAACAAGGAGAACCTGCACCAGCTCTTCACCCAGTTGAACCAGAAAAGGGATCAGACCATAGTCTTAGCCACCCACAATCAGGAGTTGGCTCAAAGAGCCAAAAGAATCTATAGACTTAAGGATGGAAAGGCCGAGTTAATTTAAACAAAGGAAAATTTATGCTCTGTCAGGATTGTGGAAAAAGAGAGGCAACGGTTCATCTGACCCAGATAATCAACAACGAAAAAATAACTCTGAATCTGTGCGATGAGTGTGCGGAGAAGAGAGGGTTTCACTCCCCTCTGGGAGGAGCTGCTTTTCCTCTTGCTGAAATCCTGTCCAGCATTATGGATAAAGGAGTTCTAAAGGATTCTAAAACACTTAAAAGCCAGCGGTGTTCCAAGTGCGGAATAGCCTTCTCAGATTTCGGCAAGGCTGGAAGATTAGGTTGTGGCAATTGCTATAAGGTCTTCCGGGATCAGCTGAGAATCCTTTTGAGGAAAATTCACGGATCGGATCTGCACCGGGGAAAGATCCCTCCGGCTTACGGGGATGTAATGAAGCCCATAAGGGAGGAAAAGAAATTGGAGGAGGAGCTCCAAAAGGCCATCGAATCCGAGAATTTCGAAATGGCCGCTCAGATCAGGGATAAGATCAAAGCTATATCCAGAAGTAAGGATTAAATACCTATGTTTGACAATCTGGTAAAAAAATCCGCCTCCTGGCTTTCCGGAGAAGGAAAAAGTGCTGAGATAGTTTTATCCAGCAGGGTGAGATTGGCTCGTAACATCACCACCTTTCCCTTTCCTCCGGTGGCAGATACCGATACCAGGGAAAAGGTTCTGGCCTACGTGAAAACAGCCATCGATAAAACGGAAAAACTAAAGCAAGGTTATTTTTGCAGCTCCGGTGAGCTTTCAGCCCTGGATATGAGCTTTTTAATGGAAAGGCATCTGATCAGTCCCGAGTTTTCAAAGGCCCAAAGCGCCAGGGGCATTTTTATTGACCGGGATGAAAGCGTAAGCATTATGGTAAATGAGGAGGATCATCTCAGAATTCAGGCTATCAAATCCGGGCTGGACATAAAATCCAGCTGGGAAGCAGCAGACATAGCGGATGATGAGCTGGCTCATTCACTGCAGTTTGATTATGATTCCAGTTTTGGTTATTTAACCTCCTGCCCCACCAATGTGGGCACGGGAATGAGAGCTTCGGTTTTGGTGCATCTTCCGGGGCTGGTCCTGACACGTGAAATTGAGAAAGTTATCAGTAGAATTTCCAGAGTGGGGTTGACCGTTAGAGGTTTTTATGGGGAGGGAACGGATGTTCTGGGCAACCTTTTTCAGATTTCCAACCAGAGGACCTTAGGAAGATCCGAGGAGGACATAATCGGAGATCTGGAAAGGGTAACCCAACAGATCATTGAATATGAACACAATGCCAGAACCACCCTGTACAATGATGCCAAAGAACAAATTGAGGATAAAATCTGGAGATCATATGGAATATTAACCCATGCCCGGGTCCTGACCTCCTCTGAGGTTATGAATTTGCTATCCGCCATAAGGTTAGGGATAGGGATGAAAACCTTAAATGATATTCCTTTAGGCCTTATAAATGAGCTTCTGCTTTTGTCCCAACCTGCTCATCTCCAGAAAATGTATGCTCGGGAAATGACCACCAATGAGCGGGATGCGGTTCGGGCTGAACTGGTTAGAACAAAATTGAAAGGTTAGCATTTACTTTTTCACAAATAACCTTTGACTTTTTTCGATTTCTTCGTAAATTAATGATGAAGGAGGAGCTTTTAAAAGCGAGGAAGGTTCGATGAACGAAATGTTTTCCGAAAGAGCGCGAAGAGCAATCGAGTACTCCCGGGATGAGGCGGCCCGACTCAGACATGACTATATAGGAACCGAGCATCTCCTTTTGGGCCTGGTCAGATTGGGAGAAGGATATGCCATTGAATGTCTTCAGAATATCGGGATTGATTTAAACGAACTCAAACAGGCAGTGGAGGATGTGGTTCAGCCTTCAGGCGGAACCCTGACCATGGGTCAGCTTCCCCTAACCCCTCGAGCGAAAAAGACCCTGGAGCTTTCAGCTCAGGAGGCCAGGGCTTTAAGAGCCAAAGAAATAGATACCGAGCATCTCCTTTTAGCCCTTTTGAGAGACGAGGAAGGAGTGGCCTCTCAGGTCCTCTCTCAATATGATATTGACTACAAGGAGGTTTATGAGGAGCTTAAGAACATCAAGGCCGGAAGACCCTCCTCTTTCGGAAAAAAACGCAAGAAAAGCAAAACCCCGGCTCTGGACCATTTTGGAAGGGATTTAACCGAGCTGGCCAGAAGGGATAAACTGGATCCCATTATCGGACGGGACGACGAGATAGAAAGGGTCTCCCAGATTCTCTCCAGAAGGAAAAAGAACAATCCGGTACTGTTAGGCGAACCCGGTGTGGGAAAGACAGCTATCATTGAGGGACTAGCCCAGAGGGTGGTAAAAGGAAAAGTTCCACAAACACTGGAGAACAGAAGAATCGTTACCCTGGATATGGCCTCTCTGGTTGCCGGAACAAAATATAGAGGGCAATTCGAGGAGCGAATGAAAGCGGTAATGAACGAGATTATGAACTCCAAAGATGTTATCATATTCATCGATGAGCTTCATACCATAGTAGGTGCAGGTGGAGCTGAAGGGTCCTTAGATGCATCCAATATCTTCAAGCCCGCCCTTTCCAGAGGGGAGATCCAATGCATCGGAGCCACTACCCTGAATGAATACAGGAAATATATTGAAAAGGATGGAGCTTTAGAACGCAGGTTTCAGACCGTAATGGTTGATCCTCCCAACACCGAGGATACGGTTAAGATACTCAAGGGATTGAGGCTCAGATATGAGGAACACCACAAGATAAAGATAAAAGATGAGGCCATTGGAGCTGCAGTGGGGCTGTCCGACAGATATATCTCCGGTAAGTTCCAGCCGGATAAAGCTATTGACGTGATAGACGAAGCTGGCTCAAGAGTCCATCTAAGCTCCTACACCAAACCTCCGGAATTCGACGAACTGGAGCAGACTATCCAGGAGATCCAGAAAAAGAAGGAGGAGGCCGTAAAAAATCAGGAGTTCGAAAAAGCTGCCCAGCTCAGAGATGATCTCAAATTCAAAAAAGAGGAACTGGAGCAGATGAGGAAAAAATGGGAGGAGGAACGGAAAAAACAAACGGTGAAACTTACAGCGGAGGATGTAGCCATGGTGGTCTCCAAGATGACCGGCATACCTGTTTTCAGATTGGAGGAGAAGGAATCTAAAAAGCTCTTGAGAATGGAGCAGGAACTCACAAAGAGGATTGTGGGTCAGGTGGAAGCCATCTCAGCCATAACCAAAGCTATCCGCAGATCCAGAGCAGGATTAGGCGATCCTCGACGTCCCATCGGATCCTTTATCTTTCTGGGACCCACCGGCGTGGGAAAAACCGAGCTGGGTCGAGCTCTAGCTGCCTTTCTGTTTGAGGATGAGGAATCTCTGGTGCGGATAGATATGTCCGAATATATGGAGAAGTTCTCCGTCTCCAGGCTCATCGGTGCCCCTCCAGGATACGTGGGCTACGAGGAAGGAGGTCAGTTAACCGAAAAGGTGAGAAGAAAACCTTATTCGGTGGTTCTTTTGGATGAGATCGAGAAAGCCCATCCAGAGGTCTTCAACATACTTTTACAGATGCTGGATGACGGCACCTTAACCGATAGTTTTGGCAGGAAAGTGGATTTCAAGAATACTGTGGTAATCATGACCTCCAATATGGGAACCAGGGAGGTAAAATCCGGTAAAGGCTTAGGATTTAAAAAGGATGATATAGAATCATCCTATGAACAGATGAAACAGAGGATCATCGATCAGGTGAAAAAAACCTTTAACCCTGAGCTTTTGAATAGAATCGATGAGATTATAGTCTTCAAACCCTTGGGTATGCCTCAGATTATGGAGATCGTAGATATACTTTTAACTGATGTAGCTAAAAGATTAGCTGATAGGGGAATCTCCTTTGAGCTTTCCCCGAAAGCCAAAAAATTCCTGGCGGAAAAAGGTTACGATCCTGTTTTTGGTGCACGTCCCTTGAAACGGGTCATCCAGAAGTTTTTGGAGGATCCGTTGGCTGAGGAGATACTAAAAGGCCAATTCGCAGGCGATTGCCACGTAGTAATAGATAAAAAGGAAGAAGAGGAGAACCTCTCATTTAAGATAGTTGTTACTCCAGAGGATAGAAAGGATATTCAGAAGTCTTTTAAACAGTAGAGGGAAAAGATAAAATGGCACACAAAAAAGGCGTAGGTAGCTCCCGCAACGGAAGGGATTCCCATGGACAAAGAATGGGCGTGAAGTGCTTCTCAGGACAAGCGGTTTTAGCCGGCAGTATTCTGGTTCGCCAAAGAGGAACCAATATATATCCAGGTTATAATGTAGGTTTGGGAAGGGATAATACCCTTTTTTCCAAGATCACCGGTGTGGTGAAATACGAGCGTAAAGGCAAAGATAAAAAGATAGTTTCGGTGTACGTATAAGGGCATCTTTTTTTTCTCAACACTTGTTAATTTTTTCACAAAGTAGAACCTCAATGACCCCATCTAAAAACCTGACATCTGTAATTTTTTAATAAATTAGGAATAATTCTGTTCTTTTGAAAATGAAAGAGATTTGTATTGTTTTAGCCGGATGTGGTTTTATGGATGGATCGGACGTAAGGGAAGCTGTTCTTATCTCCTACTTTTTAGAGGAAAAAGGCTATAGGGCAGTATTCGCAGCTCCCAGTGGAACTCAAAAAGAGGTAATGGATCACAAAACCCAGAAGGTTCTTTCTCAATCAAGAGAGGTTTTAAACGAATCTGCAAGACTAAACGGAGAAATCACAGAATTAAATGAAATAAAAGGTGATAAAATCCTGGCCTTGATCTTGCCCGGTGGAGAAGGGATAGTAAAACATCTTACAGAGCTGGACCAAGAAAGCAACCTCTTTAAAGTGGAATCCCAGACCAAAAAAATAATCAGAGAGATGTTCCGAAGAAAAAAGCCGATCGGAGGCTGCGGTCTTGCTTCTTTGGTGATCGCCAGGTCTTTAAACGACATACTTGAATCCCCCCTTACCTTGACCACAGGAAACGATGCCAGGGTGATTCAAAAGCTCGAAAACTTAGGCATTAATCATGTAATAGCCAAGCCCACAGAAGCAGTGATCGATGAGGAACACAGGATAATTACCACCACCGGCTATTTAGGTAAAAACAGAATTAAGGATTTCGCCCTGGGGATTAAGAACATGGTCTCAGGGACAATAGAGTTAACCAAATAAACCACGGAGGAGCTATGCGGGAGATACAACCCGAGGAGATCATCAAAACTGTAAAACAGCTGTGCATCGACGCCAATTATCATCTGGGCAAAGATGTTATCAAAGCCCTGGAGGAAGGCCTCAAGAAAGAGGAATCGCCAGTGGGAAAAGATATCATATCCCAGATTCTGGAAAACGACCGTATCGCAGATGAGGGCGTTTTTCCGGCTTGCCAGGACACCGGATCTGCAATCGTATTCGTGGAGATGGGAGCTGACGTTTTCGTCAAAGGCAACCTGTTCGAGGCGATCAATGAAGGCGTTCGCCAGGGTTACAAGGACGGTTACCTAAGAAAATCGATCTGTGATCCCATTTCAAGAAAAAATACCGGAGATAACACCCCGGCAGTTATTCATATGGATATTGTATCCGGTGACAAGCTTAAGATCGCGGTAGCTCCCAAAGGCGGCGGATCAGAGAATATGAGCTTCGTAAAGATGATGAAACCCGCTGACGGAATCGAGGGAGTAAAGAGTTTTGTCATCGAGTCGGTCAGGCAGGCAGGATCCAACCCCTGTCCACCAATTGTTGTGGGAGTTGGCGTCGGAGGACCCAGCTTTGAGAAGTGTGCTCAACTGGCAAAAAGATCACTTTTGAGACCTATCGGATCAAGAAATCCGGATAAGTTCTATGCAGACGTGGAGACCGAGCTTTTAGAGAAAGTCAATATGCTGGGAGTGGGACCCCAGGGCCTGGGCGGAACGGTAACAGCATTAGACGTTCATATAGAGGTAATGCCCTGTCACATTGCCAGTTTTCCGTCAAGCGTGAACATTTGTTGCCATTCCGACCGGCATAAGGAAGCAATTATTTAGTCAAATTAAAGATAGATTTTTAGCCTGATCGCTAAAACATGGAGGGAAAAATGGCTGAAGCAATAAAATTGAACACACCTTTAACAGATAAAGACATTGAGGGTCTGAAAATCGGAGATAAGGTTTTGATCACAGGTGAGATCTTCACAGGCCGTGACACTGCGCATAAAAGAATGGTCGAGATGTTAGATAAGGGAGAGAAACTCCCCTTTGATATTAAAGGTCAGCTCATCTATTATGTGGGGCCCAGCCCCACCAGGCCAGGTCAAATCCTCGGTTCGGCCGGCCCAACTACCTCCGGAAGAATGAACAAATACGCTCCTCGAATTCTTGAAGCTGGCTCAAAAGGTATGATCGGCAAAGGCGTGATGGCGGTTGGCGTGCCCGATGCGCTCAAGAAGTACAAAGGAGCATATTTCATCGTAGTAGGCGGGGCGGCAGCTTTAATCTCCAAATCCATCACCAAAGCGGAGCTGGTTGCCTGGGAGGAGTTAGGAGCAGAGGCAATTAAAAAGTTCACCGTAAAGGATTTCCCGGCCATAGTCGCTCAGGATTGCCATGGTGGAAACCTCTTTGTGGAAGGTGTAAAGAAATACCAGAAGATTTGATGCAGATTCAGTAAATATCCAAATCTTAAAAGGTTGCGTAGGGGCGGAGCTTGTCTCCGCCCTTTTTGTTTTTAGGAATTAGTAATTTGTCGTTAGTTGACATGAAAATGTAGGGGCGGACTTCCCTGGTCCGCCCTTTTGGTTAATAGAATTTGGTGTTTTTGTTAATGGTGGAATGAATCAAGGTCAGGGTTTATAAGGTATCGCAGGTTGTCCCAACCTGTGATAATCCCGCTCTTAGCGGGAAGACAACTTGTGTTACCGAAAAAAATAATCTCCTTAGTTGAGAATTCCTCACATAATGATAGAAGAGAAAATTGTAGTCGCCCAATTCATTAGGCTTGATTTGCGCCAATAAATCGGCAAACTACAAATATAGTCGATAAATCGAGTAAATGAATATTTGTACTGGCTTCGAATTTCCCTTGACTTTTTCCATTTTTATAAATATAATATTCCTTGAATCAAGGAAATAGAAGGCAACAGATTTGGTCAGGCTTAAAAACGAGGTAGACATGACCAAAAAGCTTTTCATCTTAGCGATTCTACTTTTTATCACTATTCCCGCCTTTGCTCAATCTGTTGACACGGCTTGGGTGAGACGGTATGATGGACCAGGAAACTCACTTGACAGAGCTAAGGCTATAGCCATAGATAATTCCAATAATGTCTACATTACAGGTTCAAGTGGAACCATAAAATATGACGAAGATGGAAACCTTTTATGGATCGGTTTATGGGGTGGCGTAGACCTTGCTATAGATGCTGAAGAAAATGTATATGTGGGAGGTAAGATTTCTGTTGATGATACAAGTTCTGATTATGTGACAGTGAAGTATTTTCCTAATGGAGATACTGCCTGGGTGAGGAAGTACAACGGCTCAGGAAATGGCTGGGATGAAATTACTGCCTTAGCCTTAGATAGCATTGGCAATATCTGTATCACCGGAAAGAGTGTTGGGGAAGAAACACTCTATGATTGTACTACCATAAAGTATGACAGTAGTGGAAACGAACTTTGGGTGATGCGATATAACGGGCCAGGAAACGACTGGGATTTGTCTTCTGATATAACCGTAGATTATTATGGGAACATCTATGTTATAGGTAGCAGTCGAGGAAAGGATTCAGGACTTGACTACGTAACAATAAAGTATAATTCACCTGGCAACGAAAAATGGGTAAAGCGTTATAATGGACCAGGAAATGACGATGATTGGGCTTATGCTATGACAATAAATTCTTATGAGTATGTATATGTAACCGGATACAGCTATAGTAGTGAAACATTCAATGATTATGCGACTATAAAGTATGATTCTTCGGGCAATGAGATGTGGATTAGGAGATATAATGGATCTGGAAATAGTGATGATAATGCTCGTGCTATAGTACTTGATGGCTCGGGGTGTATATATGTGACAGGTGGAAGTAAGGGAAAAGATGGACGAAGTGAGTATGCTACAGTAAAGTATGACGGTGCTGGAAATGAACTCTGGGCCAAACGCTATCGCGGGTCAGCAAAATATGATGCTAATGCTCTTGCAATGGCCATTGACCAACTGGGTAATGTTTATGTAACCGGCGGTATTGTTAGCAACACAACAATAACTGACTATACCACCGTTAAGTACAGTTCATCTGGTAATGAACTATGGATTGAGGAATATAATGGACCAGCAAATAATGTCGATATTGCCTATGCTATAACCCTGGATGATTCTGGTATGGTCTATGTTACTGGTGAAAGTGCAGGTGGGTTAATACGCATCCCCGAAGTGGGTTTTGTAGTAAACAATGATTATACCACCATAAAATATATCCAGAAGAAAATGGATAACAGATAAAATTTTGAGATTAAACATATCAATTTAGATTCTTTACTTAAATCTAATAGAATCGCCTTGCCCTCAAGGTGGGTCAAATTTCAGTTGGTGGTGGAATTGTCGTCAAGACCCGTTTCGGGGATTTCAGCCATCAGGTCTTCAGGTTGGGCAAATCCAATTGCCCAACCAACTGGATTCGAGGGGTACCTACGACAAGGTCAGGAGACCTTGCCCTACCCTTTCTTTCAAATAGGTGTGAGAAAAATACAGGTTGAGACAACCTGTGCTACCGTATGATTTTTGGAGTGTGAAGCTTTAGCTTAACCCAGAGGTGAACATAAATGTTCACACTCCAATATCCGTTTCATCCTTCATTGGTTGTAGTTGCCCAATTCATTGGGCTGGTTTTATGACGATAAATTGGCAAACTACAAATATACTCGATAAATCGAGCAACTACATTCCTCCATTATAACCTATATCTGACTCAATTTATTCTGATAATACCTTGAATACAAAGCTCCTACGGTATTATGAGCCAGAACCCTATCCTTGACTACCAGGGTGGTCACAGGCGCCTCTGAATACTTAGAAAATAAAATATCGTGCCCCATACAAAGACCTAATATGATATTCAAGTCGGTCTTTTCTTTATTTAAAATCATAGCCTGAGCCAAGGGATTGCACATAGCCTCGTATCTATCACATTTTATCTTATGCATATCGTAAAACTCTTTGTCCACTCCTCCCACTTTACAGCAAACGGAAACCACGCTGAGCTGTTTTTCCAGAAGTTTCTCCAGAATTTTTGCTTCATCTGAGAGACCGATACAGAAGGCGATACCTAATTTCTTATAGTCCATTTTTTTAGAAAACAATATCAATTCTTCTAATCTGGTAAACTTCATATAATATTTTGCCTCGATCTCAGAGGCTAACTTTAAAATCTTATGGGTAGTCTCATCCCACTTTTGTTCCTTTAGGGAATCAGTTATCCCAAAGCAGTCCTTGCCCTGATAACATTCCTTATCCTCACAATTAGCACAGTTCATCCGTCCTCCCCGTCTAATTCTCTCTATATAACTAACTCAATTGTTTATTTCACATTCACTAAAAAACATCACGGCTCGGAAAGCGGGCTTTTCAGATAAGGCGGTTTGAAGGCTTTGGCTTCGGTTTCCGTAAGTTCCATCTCCTCGATCAGAATCGAGGGAACAACAATGGTAGAGGGAAGTTCATTATCTTGCCCTAAGAGGAAATTGTGCACATAGTAATCGTCAGCAGTCTCGGTGATATCTTTTAAGGTTTTGACAGTTACCGCCTCGAATTCCGCTCCTCTGATCGGTTCCTCTCTTCCATCTTCCACCCATACCTTATAGACCTCCAGAGGAGTAGTGAGTTCCTTTTCCTTACGTTGGCCGCTCATGAAATAGGATAAATCAAAGGATCTTTCTATTTCCAGGTTCTTGTCCTTAAGCCTTTTAACGATGATTCCGTATTCTAAGTCTGAATCTTTACAATACTGGATAAGCTGGTTTTTTAGCTCGTCATAACTGATGGTCTGTTCTGAGGTCACAATAAGGTTGGAAAATCTTCCCTTGGGAGTGGATTGCACAGTTCCCCGGGCATGCCCGTTGGAATTTTTAATCTTCTCGGTAGGAGTTCTGCTCATCAAAAGATCGACCAGTTTACCCTTTTCCACCAGAGAAACCGGTTGGGCCATAACGCCGTCATCATCCACTTTGTATCCTCCAATCAGGGGCGCTTTTTGCCATTGGGAGATAGTGGGATCGTCTTTAACGCTCAACATTTCAGGCATAATCCTGCGGTTAACCTTATCCGCTAATTTGGGTTTCTTGATCAAAAATGAGAATCTTTCATCTCCAAAAAGCGGTGTTCTGGGTTCAGTAATGTTAGCAGCAAAAAGCTGTCTGAATAGCTCAGCGGCTGCCTGCTGAGTGAAGATCACCGGACCCACATATTCTGTCAGCTTTTCGGACTGGGTAATATCCAAGGTCCTTTGAGCCAGTTCTTTTATCTCCGCCTTTAACTTATCTCTTTGGGGTAGATCTTTTTCATCCTTGAAATAGTAGGTTTTGAAATCGAAGATTTGCTGCCCATCCTCTGCCTGGGTGGAAATTAACACCTCCAGGGTGATTAATGACTCGCCTTGACGATTTTTTGAACCCTCGCTGTTAACAAAATACTGGTTAGACGCCCTTTTTTCGAACTGGATTTTCCAGTTGTTAAGGGAAGGGTACTCGGTGAAAATGCTGGACAAATCCTTAACTGTTTCCACCCAATAGGCGCTGTCCACATCCAGAGAGGCTCTGGGTTCACTGTAGGTATAGGGTGTCTCCTTTGAGAAATCCTCAGGCAGGTCGGTTATGGTTTTGTTCTGCACATAGGCTCTTTTCTTGGAAAGGGTCTCCAGAGCCCTCTTATAGGCCTCATCAGTTGAAAGCCAGATTTTATGTCTTATGGCATCATAATCGTCCTCCAGGGTAATCGCAGCATAGGAAGGGGAAACACTCCAGTAATCAGCTAAAAAATTTGTGTTGTCAAAAGCATAGTCACCCACCCGTAAATCCACATTTAAGTATCTTCTGTTTAGTCTTTCCGATTGGGTCAGCGCACCAAAACCAGCTTTAATTTGCATTGCCCTAAATTCACTTACCGTATAGCTCACATAATAGGGTCTTTGCAGATCTTCCATCTGAAGTTGGTTCATGGTCCGAGCCAGTTCATCCTGCATGGCTTTAAATACGATATCATCCTCCAGGGGCTGAGCCAAACAAAACCGATCACAAAAAAGACAAGAAATCAAAAGAAATAAAACAGAAAAAAGAATCAGATGGCTTTTAACTGTGAACTGTTTCATTTTTAACTCCTTTTAATGTTTGTTTCGTTCCAAACACAATCCGCCAATATACCAAGAACTATTTATAGGGAGGTGGCAGAATGGGTGGTTTTTCCTGTCCCTTCATTTTCTTTTCCACCTCGATCTCCGAGACCAGAATACTGGGCGAAACAGCCGAAACGGGCACCCATCCGGACTCGGCACCACAGGTACCGTTAAAGATACCGTAATCATCGCCGGTAGCAATGATCTTAGCAAAGCTAGCTAGAGGCGTTCCCACGATATCCACTCCTCTTACCACCTCATCCGGCCTGCCATCGCTGTAAATCCGATATACCAGAAGGGGAATCACCTTAAAGGTTTGAGGTCCGTACCTCTGGGTGGTGGTGAATCCTCCTGCAATATCCTTAAAGATTAATCCATAGGGCTTGTCCTGCTTTTTGCATTCTTCAATCAGCATCTCCTTAAGTTTTTCATAGGAAAAAGTTTTCTGGGATTCCACCATCAGATTTCCCTGGCGGGCAACCACCTGTCTTCCGTATTCCCTTCTACCATGGCCATTCGATTTGGGAAAACCCTCCACCGGTGAGCGGGACATCAGGAAATTTTTGAGCACGCCATCCTCAACCACCACTACCTTCTGAGCTTTAACTCCCTCATCGTCATACTTGTAATATCCTCTGAGAAAGGTTCCGTTATGCTCCCTCTGCGTGGCATCGTCGTAAACCGAGATGAACTCAGGAAGAATCCTCTCCCCTATTTTCTTAGCAAAGGTCTGCCCCTCCATCTCGCTTTTCTGGCGATGCCCTTCAATTCGGTGGCCAAAGATCTCGTGAAAGAAAACCCCGCTGGCTCTGTTTACCAATATGGCCGGACCAGCATAGGGCTCCACCAGGGGGGCTTCTCTTAAGGCCAAAAGCTCGTCCACCATTCTGTGAATTGCATCCAGTATCTCTTCATCTTCTGGAAGTCCATTAATACTGGAAGCATCAAAACTCTCATATCTTCTCAGATCCATACCGTCATCAGCTTTCCCTTCACAAGATAGGTGGAGGCGAACGTAACTATCACCTGTTTGTATTTTTGTTCCCTCGGAGCTTACTATATACCTGTTCACAGATTCCACATTTAAAAAGACTTGTGAGTTAAGGACTTCCGGATATTCTTTGAAAACCTGGCTGAATTTCTTCAGCTTTGCTTTCCAGGGGATGGGATCGAATTTGATCTTTACTACATCCTCAATATAGGTTTGAGGCTCTTCTATGGAAAAATCATCTGAAAGATCCTCCTCCTCAACCTTCACCGCCTTATTGGTCAAAACTTTAGTATATCTGTCCTGAGCCTGTTTAAATCTTTTTTCTGTTTGCAGCCAAATTCTCTGGCGAATAGCAGTCTCATTATCCTCAACGCTCACCTCAACTTCCCTGGGCATATATAGCGAATAATCGAATTCACCTCTTATCTCGTGGGTATTATCTAGTTGATTGTCACCCACCCGTACATCCACATCCAGATATCTGGAATTTGTCCTTTTGTCCTCGGTGATTGTTCCCAGGCTGGACGAGATCCTGGTTTCGTCGATCTCCTTGATCTCATATCCCAGAAAGTAAAGGGGGTGAGGTTGAACCGTGCTTAATTTATCAAAACAGCGGTTCAGCTCCTTTTCCATAGCTTTTAAGACCATACTTTCCTGAGAGGCTAAAGCCGAAGGAATGGTAAATACCGTAAACAAAAACAGAATTGTGACAAAACTCCATCTTGATTTTAATAATTGGGATAACATAATTCCTCCGGGTTTAATATTTAAGAATTTGATTCAAATCACTTCTGTTCCTTATTTTATCTTAAAGAATCAGCTAAATTATAATATCTACGAAAAAAGGAATCAAGTTAAATATAGAGATTAAGAGTTAAATCACAAGCAAAGCATTTTAAGACAATAAACCCAATAAATAGTTGGTTAAATATAGGAGCAAAGCCCTGCCTTTTCCCCGATAATTAAAAAACCTCATACAAAATCTTTGCTATCTCCCTTCAGATTTTTTATAATTAAAAGGATTCATAATGTCTTCAAATTGACTGTAATGATTTTATGAACATTGAGCATTTAAAAAAACAAATACATTTGAAGTTCAAAAGAACCCGTCTCCCTTATGTAACATTAAAATATGCTCAAACCCTGGACGGAAAAATTGCCACAAAAACCGGGGATTCTAAATGGATCAGCAGCCCCCCTTCCCGTCGTCTGGCCCATCTTCTGCGCAGCACTCACCAGGGGGTTCTGGTGGGAGTGGATACGATCATCAGAGACGATCCTCAACTCACAGTACGGTTGGTACAAGGTAAAAATCCTCTCAGAATAGTAGTAGACTCCAGGCTGAGAAGTCCACTAAAAGCTAAAGTATTCAAACCCCAAAAAGGTATCGAAACCATTCTGGCTACCACTAAAAGAGCTGATAATAAAAAGGTTGAGAAGTTTGAAAAAAATGGGGTTGAGATTTTGTCCGTCAAGACTAATAAAGCCCACCAGGTTGATTTAAAAAACCTGCTCAATAAACTGGGAGAAAAGAATATAAATTCGGTGTTAGTTGAGGGAGGTGCAAAAACTATAACCTCATTTTTAAAGGAGAAGCTGGCTGACCGGATGATAATTGTCATTGCACCCCTTATAATGGGCAAAGGTCTGAGCAGTGTAAATGATCGGGAAATAAGAAAGATTAGGGATTCCTTCTCTTTTTCCTCTCTTAAGCTTTATCAATATGACCGGGATCTGGTACTGGATGGCTTAATCAAAAAACCTTTGAATAAATTCAAAGATTAAAATGCAAAATTTAAAATTAATTTAAGGGGAGAGTAAAAAAAGAAAGGATTTAATTATTTTATTATCCTAAGTATCTTCCTGAAAGCTGGGGAATCGGCAGCTTTTAGAAGTTCGAAGATAGCAGATTCGACGGATCCAATTACCACCCCCTCCTTTTGCATCCTATCCAGAGCATTTCTATAATCGGATTCCTTTCTGGAGCTTGTTCCATTATAGGGAACGTAGACAAAATAATCCTGATGAAGTAAATCTAAAGCTGTCTGAAGAACGCAGATATGAGCCTCAATACCACAAAGAACCACCTGATTTTTTCCGGAGGATTTCATTCTCTCATTAAATTCATCTTTTCCCATACAACTGAAACAGATTTTCTCCAAGGGCTGGATCCCATTTAAAAGCTCAGAGATGCTTTTGTCCGTTTTGCCCATCCCCTGGGGATATTGCTCGGTCAGGAGAATGGGTAGCTCCATAATCTTAAAAGCCCTTATTAATTTGCTAACATTTGAGATTAGATCTTCCCTTTTCCACATAACGTTCAAAAGTTTCTCCTGGATATCTACCAGAACAAGAATAGTTTTTTCTTTAGATAAAAGATGAGGGTGGGTCATAGGATTTTCAGATGGTTATGTTAAGAGACCCTGAGAGAGTCTTATTTATATGGTTTTACCTCGAATTTCTTTTCCAGGCATTTAACCGCATCGGAAATGGCCTGATCTGAGATCATACAGGTGATGGAGGAAAGAGCGGTAGAGATCATCTGGATGTTTATACCGGAGTCAGACAAGGCCTTAAACATCTTTGCTGCAATTCCGGGTTGTTGAATAAGCCCGTGTCCGGAGATGGAGATCAAGGCCACATTGGAATCGTGGGTCACATTCTGGGCATGTGTCGATTCTTTCAGTGAGTCCATCAGCACCAGAATCGCGGGAAGTTCCTCCTCAGCCACCACAAAGGAAATATCCGCTTTACCTTTAGCCACGATGTTGGAGGAGACTAGCTCCACGTTGAATCCCTGGCTGCCCAATTGTCCGAAAAGCTCGGCTGAAATCCCGGGCCGATCATCCACAGAATGAAGGGTCACCCGGGCAACCTTGGTATTCCCAATAACTTCGATATCCTGCATATCTTTACCTCGTTTTAATTTTTCTAAGAACCTTGTTTTCCTTTCAATATATGAAATGAGGTATTAAGAGGGCAAGCAAAAAATGAGAGGATTATTTTTGATGCTTCGAGAATGGGAATACCCGAAGCTAATTGCCATCGGCATTCCCTAAAACCGATACATCATGAAAATATTATTAGATTTTCATAACTATATCACCGTTTTCTCTGCCGTCTGGTAGCCCAAGTCAAAAAGCTTTTTTGAATCCTCCGGTTTGAATTCGGTGTCGAATATCTCGATCTCGTTTTCCGGGTAGATCCCAACTATCTGGATCTCCTTTTTCTCCCTCCGGGATTTCTGGCTGTACAGAAAGGTGAAATGCTGCTTTTTATCTTCGAATATGGTCTGGATCTCCGCTTTGAGATCGTTATCCTTAATCCGGGAAAAGATGTCCTCCTCCAGCTTGCTCATCACCTTGATGTCACTGTTTACATCCTCAGCATCCTTAATATCCCGCTCAAAATAGCCATTGGGTCCTAAATCCAGAATGCTTCTCAATCCCACGGAGAAAAGATTTTTAAACTTTTTGGAGAGGCTTTTTCTGTTAACGTTGGGATACCGGGGGAAGTTATTGATGATATAAACTGTTCCCACGTCGTACTGGAAAACGATCTTAAGCGGGGATTTGTTCATTACCCCGCCATCCACATACTGCTGGCTTTTGAGATGATTTTTACCTTCAAAAATGTCCTCGATCTCCTTGTCATAGACATAATGAGCAAATGGCGGAAACGCCATGGGAATGATAGTCGAGGTCAGGATATAATTTACTGCCTCCTCCTTGGTCATTATCGTAGTTATATCCTTGCAATAAAGCTTTCCGGTCTGGAGGGAGATGAAATAAACTAAAAAATGCTCCACGTTTGATTTAACCCTGGGTAATTCTATATAACAGTCTATTAGTTCTCTTAAAGGAGAATTGTCATAAGCTGATTCGGGCAGGATGATGTCAGGAAGGCTCTCTTTAAAACTGAAAAGACTTCTGAATGTCCTTCTCATTCTTTTAATGAAATTATGGGGCTTATATACGTCCTTATTCCGTACATTAAACCACCATTTCTCCAGCTCAGCTCCCATGTTCTCAGGCTTTTCCTGGGAAACAATCAATCCGTTTAATGCCCCGACCGATGTTCCAGCCACCACACTGAACTTCATACCCTGATCCAGAAGGTATTTTACGGCACCAGCCTGAAATGCCCCCTTTGAACCACCCCCGGATAAAACCAAAGCTACATTCCGCATCTTACCCCCTCAAATCACGTAAAATCCTTTTATTAAAATTTCTTTTCCTGATAATGAATCAGAATAACGGTTATTTTTAATTAACCTCCTGAATCAATTTCTCTTTTTTATAAAACTGATATCCGTTACATTCACAGTCTTATCAGTATATTGATTTTAAGACTATCGAGTGGGTAACAGCATATCCTGCTTTTTCATTCCCTGGGGCAGCTCAAACTCCGAATCGGCAACTCCCTTTACCTGGACCTCGGTCACCTCAGTAGCCATCTCAAATATAAGCCCTTTTTCTTTGGGTTTTTCTTCCTTTTCTACCTTCTTGCCCAAAAGCTCCATAGCTTCCCTCATCGCCTTTTCCTGTTCAGCTCTTTCCTCTTCAGCTTCTGCCATTTCCTCACCAAAAGATTTCATCTTAACCACGGTGAGCATGGGAAATCCCTTGATCTCGTTCATCTTCTTTGCCAGCCCTTCCGTATCCAGACCGAATTGACCCAAACCCTGCGCAAAATTCGCATATTGACCGCCTTCCCATCCCATCTTCTGGGCCATCTTTTTCTGATAATCCTGAAGCTGGTCGTATCCTTTGACCTTGGAGGAAACCCAGAGGTGAGTTTGGACCTCAAATTCCTGAACTTTACCTGTCTGGGGATCCCTTCCTTCAGCTATCATCTTTATGAAATGCTCCTCACATTCGTACCCCCCGATTTTTTTCTTCTGACCGGTCTTTTTTACGTCAAATTGAAATTTCGCCTCTTCCTCCTCCGGTTTCTTCCTTATCTGTGATTTCATTCTCTCCATCATCTTTTTTACCTGGTCGAAGGTCATCTCGGTGTAAGTCTTGTCAGTTATATTTATGTTCCAGATCAATTCCTTATCCAACCTGGTGATGGTAATCTGATTTTGCTCGCCACCTCCGGGCATATACTGGACCATAGCTCCAACAAATTTTGTTTTGGTATCCTGCCTCTGTTTATCACCTTTCAACATAGTTGTGGTTTCCATATCCATTTTACCCATTCCCATAATTCCCGAGGTGCTGGCTTTCGATATATATACCAGATCAGCATAGGAAACGGAAAAAGAGAAGAAAAAGAGAACAACAAAAGAGAGGATGATTAAGAGATGATTCCTGGAGTAATGCATCAAATACCTCCTGGTTTTAAAGGTTTAATCTTTCATGTTTTAATTTAAACGAAATTATAACGAGAAACAATAGTAATCGTCAACGATTTTCAAATTATTTTTCCCCTTATATCTTTATGATTGTTTAAAATAACATAACAAGAAAGTTCTGAAAAACACATGTTATCAAAGGTGGTGTCATTGCGAGGAGTCCATTTAATGAAGGACGACGAAGCAATCTCAGGAGATTAACACCCTCCGGGCTCGTAATGACAAGAAACCATACCTTTTTAAAGATATCACAAAAAAAACTTGACAAATCTTACAACATCCTCTAACTTATAAACGTATAGATAAGTGTCTATATGAAACAGGTGAGATTATGAAAACTAAGTGTATTTTAATTTTCCAGGCTCTTTCTGACCCGACCCGCCAGAAGATCCTCAGACTTCTGCGAAAAAAAGAAATGTGTGTAAGTGAGATCTGCAAGCATTTCAATATGACCCAACCCTCTGTCTCTCATCACCTGGATATTCTGAAAAGATCAGGGCTGGTCAAATATGAGAAAAAGGGGAAAGAAGTGTACTACGCCAACAACTGTTGTTGTTGCATAGAGGTGGATTGTAAAGATTTTTTCAAGAATATGGGTATAAACATAAAGGCTGAAGCGAACGAATAATTTTTTTTAAAAGACAAATAGACATATATAAATCTATAAATGTGTCTATGAACGCACATGAGAAAGGAGGTGATATAGTATGTGTTTCACTTGCTGTGGCCCGGGAAGCTTTGCTGATGACGTCGAGTGCAAAAGTGAGGAGACTAAGGACGGTATCCAGATAAATATAACCGCCAAGGATCCGGAGAAGGCAGAGGCTTTAAAAAAGCTTTTCTCTGCCTGTAAGACCCTCAGCGGCAAATCCTGCTGCAAATAAGGCAAAGCTTCTAATCTTTTCTAAAGACGCAGGTTCTTTCAGCCTGCGTCTTTTAATATACAACTCCTAAAAGCAGAAACAACAATAATGAAATTGAAAATTCCGTTTCATCCGTTGGGACACCCTTTCCTGTTCAGCCACATCTCCCTGGTTATCACCATCTCCTCAAATTGTACTAAAATGTCTTTTCCTTTTTTCCTGAAATACTTTCTCACATTTTTAAATCTATCATTTGAGAATACATCAATTTGGGTTCGGGGATCGTGAAGATTGAATTTGGTTCTTAAATGTTTGAATCCACATTTCTCATAGCATCGGATGGCTCTTTTGTTCAAAGTTGCAACATCCAGAAACAGTTTCTCATAATCCAATTCCTCAAAGTAATACTTCATCATAGTTTGAAGGGCATCGGTACCATATCCCTGGTCAATGTATTCATATCCCAGATAAATGCCCATCCAGGAGGCTCTAGCCTTTTTGTCGATTTTGTAAAGCAACAAAAAGCCGATCAGATCACCTTTCAAATTATCAACAGAAAGATATACCAAATTCGGGTCCTCTCTTTTTCTCATATACCACAGTTCCTTTTCAACCTTAGACAAAGGAGGTCGATTATAATGATAATACAATGGATCAGGATATGGTTTCCATTTTAATCTTTCGTCAATATCCCCCCTTTTCAGATCTCGTATTATCACTCCTTTGCCTTTTAAATACAGGTTTTCCAGCATAACTTAAGCTTTAAATCCGGGCAGCCCTGGTTCTCCAGACCCGTTAGGCTGCTTTTTCCCTCAGAAGACCCATTGCTATCCATTGTTCTGCATCTTCTATCATCTTTCTATTCCTTTTTCTTCTTCCATTTTACCTAACGTTTTCAGGCTGTACCAAGTTGGCGTAGGCCCATTGGTGCGAACGAAGTGGAGTTATAGCCCGTGTTGTACGCTCCCGATGGAGTCGAGGACTGCCAGGTACTCCGAAAAGTCTGCCGAAAGGGTCGCCAAATCATTTTCTTACAATGATACCGATAACCAATGCGCTTGCGTTGGGAAAAGGCTCTCCATATTTCGCATCACAAACATCATCCCAACCTGCTTCTATCCATTTATTGTTTTTGGTGATTCGTTTCAGGTAGTATTGTTTGGTGAATTTTGTCTTCCTCTCTTTTAAGAGCTCATCCATTTCAGAGTTATAACCTAATGGTACTGTGGCAATTGCTGTGCCACCAGGAGAAAGAAGATTTTTAAAGTTCTCAATAGCATGAAGAATTTTAACGGGTTCTCGTGGATTTTCATCCCAGCCAACGTGTTCTAAGGTTGAAATGCTAACGATTAAATCATATTTCTTAAGAGGCTTGAAATCAACAATATCTTTATTAATTACACCATCCGCCTTCTCATATTTGTCTATAATATCGTGATTAACACGGAAATAATGTGAGAGAACGTTACCTACTTCAAGAGTTCTCCTTGCATGATATTTTTTCAAATATGCCCAAATAATGGGGATTTCGACTGCTCTTTCGTTTTTCCAGGTATGATTATATCTATGATAGAAATAACGATAGGTTTTCCCTTGGAATGTAAAGATCTCTGCCCATTTGATTTTTCGATAGTAACAATAGCAAAGATAGTTTACTAACCAATTGACAGTTATTTTAACTCCAGAACGAACAACGGAGTAAATTCCTTTCTCTCTGGAGATTTCTCTGGCTCTCAAAAGAAGTTTCCTAATTCTTTTCTTAACATCAATCTGTTTCATTCTCACACCCATAAGATCAGTCTTTCAAATGTATTTATTGAACTTCCCCAAAGGCGACCCGTAGGCAGGTTGCGTCTGACGTTTCCAGCATAAAGCAAATCACAGAAGACAATTTGGAGAAATCTTGGATTTCTCCTTTATCCACTCTGGTGTGACCGAGCTAAGGCCACGGCAAAAAGCGAATCGAAGGCAGATTTTCGGTTCCCGTTGAAATATGAGCAATCATTTACTCATTCCAGTACCAGACTTTTTTGCCCTTTTTTATCCAGGCATCCAGCCCCATTTCCTTAATAGCTTTCAGATTCCTCACGCAGGAATCAAAATGAAGCCCCTTCATAAATGACTTGAGCTTGTCACAGGTCTCAAAATCTTCGCACTCATAACAGGCATAAATGTCCTTATCTATGCAGCATTTCCTGATCTCGCAGGATGTTTCATTGTCTTTCCTTTCCCTGCAGATTTTAGGGCATTTCAAACCGGTCATAAATCCCAGCATCTGATGAAATCTATCATACTCTTTAAGCTCCTTGGGAAACACAGTTTTTGCAGTTCGATCAAACTGATGTTTCTCCAGCACCGTCATTAAGCTTTTTGCCCTCTTGGCGAGTAAACCGGTGTAACCTAAACAATCGCCGCAATAAAGCCCGCAATATGCAAGTAATTCCTGTTTATCTTTCATCTTCTTGTTTCCTTGTCTATTTTTATTTAACATAAAATGTCTTTACAAGGTTACTTTTTTTCATTTATTGTAAAGCTTATTTTAACTGGCTTCAAGCATTTTGTGCATTTTTTTAAATACCAGGATAGTTTAGCACCACATTCACATTCCCATCTCTTTGCCTGATAGGCCAGCCAGGATTCTTCTCCTTTATTCCTCAACTTTCTTAAATTGTTAATTGAATCCGAATGATGCGGCATGCCATCATTATTGAATTCGATTAATGATTCGCAGGGGAATTCATCACATTCACCGCAATGAGGGATATCCTTACTCATAGCACATTCTCGTATTTTGCATCCACCGGATTGAGCATCTAATCTGCAGCCAGGACAGAATTGCAATTCAGCATCCTTATATTTATCATATTTTGAGGGCATATCCTGCAGGTGTTTATGATCTTTTTCCTCATATGCAACCTTGAAACTACAGGTACCACAATAAAGCCCGCAGTAGGCAATTAAATCTTTTTTGTCTTTCATTTCCTCGTCTCCCTGCATTTAAAAGCTTAAATCCGGGTAGCCCTGGGTCTCCCGACCCAGGATTCGGTGTCAAATGCCGGGCGAAAACCAAATCTTAACTCCAATAGCCTCGGCCAGAGAAAGGGTCATACCCAGAATCGCCAGATTACGAATTATGTACTTATTACTCCTACTTTTATTAGTCTTCATTTAAAATCTCCGGAATATTAATCTCCATTTATGTGTTAGAAGGATTCTTAACAGAGCCTCGATTTTAATTGATGTTTCCGAGCATTAATTATCAAAAAAACGGCTGTGGCAAGCAATAGAAATGACGAATAGACTCCTGGCATAGGTCCTCCCATGATGACAGATCCTGCCATATGAGCTACTGCATTTACGATCATAATCGTCCCTAACAGATAAGATACCAGAAACATCCATCGGTTGCTACGAAAGACAAGAGGGCTTAGGCAAAGTAAGATGATGATTCCAACGATTAAACCAGCCAGCCATACTCCATAGGTAAATGTTGGCAGTGGCAGGAATGGAGCGTGCTGCCGTATCGAATCCACAAAACGATTGTAGAAAGAGAGAAAGTCGGTAATGGCTTCATCAAATACGTGGATGCCAATAGCCACACTCAGTGATATCCACGCCAGACCGTGAGCTTTTGTCTCCTTTGAATAATCTGACAACTTGAAAAATTGCATTGAACATCACCTGCTTATATCCGGATATCTCTAATATAGGTCTCTTTATTCTCTGTTTTTGAATTATGACTACACCCAGTGTTTAAAGAATTATATCTGGGTAGTTCTGGGTCTCCAGACCCAGGGCAATCATAAAATCTAATTTTTTATTCCAGCCATTTGCTCATCATCACAAAATCCAGTCCATACCAGTGCTTTCTAAAATATGCTTCAGGCACAAATCCACATCTCAGATAAAAACTGACCGTGGGAGCAATAGCGGGAAAAGTATAGGCAAAAATCTTATGGCAGCCTTTGCTTTTTGAATATTCTACGACTTTGTTTATCAACTTCTTTCCGATTCCCTTGCCTCGAGCTAAAGGATCAACGCATATCCAGGACAAATCCACAAGTCCGCCTTCGTTCACCCTACCCATAGCCAGACCCATCACCTCAGATTTATCCACGCTCACAAAGGCAAAGGAATTATCACTTTTGATAAAGCGAGACAGAGTCTCATCAGAATATTGTTTCAGCTCCTCCTCAAAAAGATACTGGGGATAAAGCTCCTTTTCAAACTTCTCCCAGGATTCCCTTCTCACTCGATTAGAAAGGTCAACACAGGCTCCTATGTCCCCCTCACTCATTTCCCTGATTACCATCTGAATCTACTTATCTCCTTTCAATTACTTTGCGCTCTGTGTCAAATTTACGTCGATGCTTCAGTAAAGGGGTACTATTTTTGTTTCAGAATAAAACAGTATTGATGTATTTGATTTTAAGATATCGCGCAAGAATGTTTTTACGTATTGCCTGACTTCATTCATTTGAGATAGCATTACATGTCCGCCTGTGTCGAAAAGTATCAGTTTCGATTGTTTAATGTTTTTATGAACGTACTCAGCGTGCTCGTAGCTCACCAGTGCATCGTCTTTGCTGTGTATTATCAGTATAGGCGCAGATATCTCGCTCATAGACACACTATCAAGCAGGACCATTTCCCCATCGTGTATCGTCCCCTTGTACCTTTGACTCATGGGATGCATCATATCCAGCATCTCCTGAGCCAGTTCTTTCTGTTCCGGAGTAAAACTCTTGTATACTTCAGTAGGAATTCCCATAAGCTCCAGAATTACAGATTGGAAAAACTTGGCGAAGAGCCAGTATGCAAAATCAGATTGCTGGATGAGATGAATGATGTTAACGTAAAACATCTCTTTATCACCTGGTGCCTGAAACATACTTCGGGCGGAAAATAGTATCAATGCCGAACATCGGTCAGGATATTCATGAACAAACTGCAAGGCTGAGGGGCCTCCAGCTGAGCCCGCGACGACAAGAACTCTCTCTATGTTCAGATTGTCAAGAAGAGCAAGGTATAGCGCAACCTGTTTTTTGATCGAAGCATTCTCAGGAACTGGCGAGCGAAGATAACCAAACCGAGAAACCGAGATGAATTTATAACCATCCCCAAGGCTTACCTTGCCAAGCCAGAGCCCCTGGTCATAACCGCCCCCGGCACCGTGGAGCAAAAGGATCGGTGAACCTTCCCCCTTCATCGAATATTCAATATCACCAAGGTCTGTATGCATTATTTCGCTATTCAATAACAACCCGTCACGCGCTGCCTGCATTTCACTTTGATAGCCCGGGTAGGTCAGCGCCAAAATCAAAACAGCTATGGCAACCAGTACGATCAGAATGAGCCATAAAGTCTTCATTTTGAACCTCTTTTGCAATAAAAACACTTTTTGTTATTTTAGATAACCTTTGTCCGTAGTGAGCATTTTGTCTGACTCGTTCATATTAGAGTATGTCGAATATTGTGAAAAGTTTGTAAACATTCGTCTATATCGCATATACGCTGTTTTGGACATTATTGGGCGATCCCCTTTTTTAATACATAAATAATCCAGGGTGCGATTTTTGTTTCATTAATCCATTCGTATGGTTCATCGTCCTTGGCTAAAGGTTTATGTGATTCGATTAATTCTAATCCAGTCCTGGCAAATAATTCTGAATAATCTTCATTAAACCATACAATATCTTCTACTGGTCTTTTGTCTTCCACGTCTGTCATTACGATTTTCACTTTTTCCCCGCTTTTTGCCTTTCTATTCTCCGGAAAGTCCTTAGTGGAAAAGGATGACCATTCATTTATATAGATTTCGGGAGTTGAATTAATAAGAATTATCCTGCCTTCTTTATTTAGCAAATTGCTAAGTCCTTTAAGCAGTTTTATTCTTTTTTCAACATCTGGAATATTGTCAAAAGTAAATACCGATAAAATCAAATCATAGTGATGCTTTTCAAATTGTTTAAAATCATCATCTACATTCAATCGGTAATCACCATCAGGGTCAAGTTCTTTTGCCTTTTTTATCATATCCTTTGAGATATCGATACCGACCGCATCAAATCCGCATTTTTTAAGAAATCTTGTTGATCTTCCTGTTCCGCATCCGAAGTCTATTGTTTTTCTTCCTTTAACGTGTTTAAGAACAATTTCAGGTATATCCCTGTATGCTAAGTAATAAGTCCCCGGAAATTCAAGTTTGGCGTATGACTCCGCACGCTTACCATCCTCATAAACATTAGAAAAATCCATAGTTTTTCATACCTCACACATAAGATAGATAATATTTGACTTCAAAATGTCGCATGATTCGGTTATTTCCCTGATCACCATCCAAATCTCGTTTAGCAGGGCTGGGGAGCCCTGCCTACGGTAATATAAATCATCTATTCTTCGTAGGTCGGGCACCTTGCCCGACCATAATTTTACATCCGTTGAGAGCTCTATAGATATCTTGTCTATATATGGGTAACCCCGGGTCTACCGACCCAGGGCCTGCTTAACTCTCTCTCAATTTTGCTTCTCACCCGCAATCAGAGACCATTTGCCTTTTTCTTTGTGGTACAATCCGCCATCCAATTTCTCCTCACCACGAAAGATTACGTAATCTGCGTTCCACTCGCCTGGACTGCTGATTTTCGAACCGGCTCCGATAAGATCTTCTGGCCTGTTTGCAGTCATGATAGCAAAAGGTAGCTTTTTATTAAATGGATTGGGCATGCAGGAGATCAAAATCATTCCCTCACCTTCATATCTTTTTCCTCCAAATTCTAAGGCGTTTTCACGAAACCTCAATGGAATTGCGATTTTAAGTTCTCTTAAAAACAGGTTGTCCCCTGGATTGCCGTAAATGAAACCAACTTTATCCTGCCAATCTATCTTTATAGCCTCTTTATCGCTTATAAGCACAGGCTCTATTCTTGCCGAAGAGAGAAATGCGGCAAAGTTTTCCAGGTCTTTTTTAACCTTGTTTGCCAACTCCTCATCAATGTCAGTAGGATATATGAGATGGATGCTATCGGTGCGGGAGAAGATAGCACTTAGAGGTCCTGCAAAGGCAGTTAATCTTTCCGGTAGATCTTCAACGGAGATCTGGCTGAGTCCTGTGGCAATCACCGGCACAAATTTACCGAAAGTTGGATATTCCTTTCTGTGGGTATCATACACGCCCAGCAAACTGTCAATATAGCTGATGTACCAGAACCCCTTTCCCTCGTGGTATTCCAGGGCTTCCTCCTTTTTGAAATCTCTGTGAAATTTGGCCAGAAGATGAATCTCAGCACAGGCACGCACAATGTGCTCGTAAAGGGCAACTTTCCAATCGGGATACTGCTGTCTTTGCATCATTTCTTTGATGGGTTCAAACAGGCCAGTAGATTTCGTAAAGATATCAAAGTTTTGGTCTACCAGAGGATTGACAAAATGATGGCTCCATTCGTGCAGCATTATACTTTCAAAATTGGGACAGGCAAAAGTCGTTCGCTTGCCTTTGAGCGAACAAGGGCCAAGTACAGCGAAAAGATCATATCCTTCATTGGTCTTTATTGTATGGGAATAGCCACCTCCTGTTCCAAACAAAGGAGAGAGGATAAGGTTATAGCTGTTTCTCGATTCACCATAAAAATCCTCAATCACCCCAACGTAGTCTTTCCCTTCAAACAACGAATCCACCTCTGCCACCAGAGTGTCATATAAAGCCTTATGAGCCCGGTAGAATTTCACAAAGTCTGTCTTTTTGGCAAAATCCCTGAGCGCATCAGCGAATTCTTCCAAATGTTTCACGCCTTTGGCTCTTTTAATCAGGTAGCCCGAGTACTGAGTTTTTTGAACAAGCTCCGGAGGATCCCCAAGGTAGAGCATGAACGAAACCGGCGCATCGCAGGTAAAATCAGCATAAAATAAACTTTCGGCAAGGGTTATCACCGGATGCTCCTTGAATTTACCAAAATAATTGTCTATATCTTCCTTATATGCAGTCATGCTCTTTATATGCCATCCCGGGGCCCAGGAGGTAAAATGTTGAACCACAGCCAACAGTTCAATTCGTGGGTCGACGGTAACAGAAAACCTTTTTTCTGAAGCCTTTTCCATATTTACTACTACCCCTACAGGTTCCGTTGCTACCTGCGCAGTGGCTGAACCGAGAAAACCTGCCACCAGCAGCACTATCCAGGTTACCGTTACAAGTTTTCTCTCAATGCTTCTCATTTTTTGCCTCCTTTTTTCAGGTTTTGGAGTTGCCAAACAAAATTTCGTCTATACCTCTCTTTATTCTTTGCTTTTGAATTACGACTACTTCCTGCGTCTAAAAGATTAAATCGCGGTACCCATTAGTAATGTAAATCATTGACTCTTCGTAGGTTGGGCACCTTGCTCGACCGGTCCTTTCATTTTTTCAGAACTCCCTTTATATCTGGTGCATATACGGGTAGCCCTGGGTTTCCAGACCCATTAGCCTACTTTTTCACTCAGGAGACATCTTAGTATCCATTCTCTTGCATCCTCTATCATTTTTCTATTCCTCCTTTTTCTTCCATTTTACTTGACCTTGCAAGCGTATCCGAAGTCCAGCCGTAACGTTGGATTTGGGCAAAGGTGCGTAGCACCGCAGCCTTTTATCCGCTGTCAGGCGAGCGCGGTAGTACCGAGTAACTCGAAGAGTTGCGAAGAGTTTTTGAATCCCCAAATTTTTGTTCATGTTTCTTACGATCCATATAATGGAGATGTTTTATAGTTCTCGAAGAATAAAATATAGCACTGACTAATGACCATACAAATATGGCAACTAATGACCAGAAAGGCACATTTAGCAAAACACCTATTAAGATAAGGATTATATAACTGTTCTTTCTACCATCAAATTTTCTAAATAGTTGTTCAATTCGTCCATAATCTTGAAGTGGACGATTTTTGATCCCTTTTCCAAATGCACTTCCACATTTCATAGAAAACCCATCGAAGAGAAGTATGAATGTGCTAAGTAAAACCGGTATTGTTCCAAATGTATTTGATAAACAGATTGCCAATGCTATATACCACGAGTGTTCAAATAGGTAATCAAATGCGTGCTCCATTTTTCCAATATTTGAAAAAGATAATTTCACTCTTGAGAGTTTTCCGTCCACACCGTCCATAAATGAAACGACAAAGGTGAGGAGGGAAGCAAATAATAGATGCCCTTTGAGGAAACAAAATGTGGATGTATAAGCAACTATGTTTATTAGTATGGTAACCCGGTTTGGTGTAATCCGCGTGTTTACCAATCTGCTTACAATGAAATTTTCTATTGGCTTGTTGACATAGGTTGCAAGTAAGTCATTTCTTCCTTTACAAGAATTCTCAATCAAAATCTTCTTTGCTTCGATTAGATCCTGCTTTGTATCAATATCCATCCAGAAAGCTTTAATCTCCTTGCGCATACTCGGGATATAGCTGTTAATTTTCGTGATGTCGAATATTTGGGCATCTCTGTTCTGAGCAGCTTTATGAATAGCATCTGCAAGTTCAGTCTTGCCTTCTTTTACAGATTCTCCAATATACGAAAATATTTTTGGTGAAAACAAGAAGATACCAATATCTATACAGTTTGATTTTTCTATATTCTTGCCAATATCAACAATATTCCCCTCTTTTTCTAGAACTTTCGTGTCCCCCGGTAGGGATTTTCTCCTGTCAACAGCTAAAACCACTGAACTCTTTGTGTCATAATCGATGAGTTTTCTAAGAATGCGATAATCAAAAATATGGTCTGACATCAACAGAACAAAATTTTCATTTAACAATTCTTTAGCTTTCAACACAGAAACCCCATTTCCTCTTTGCCATTCTCTATTTTCAATGTAAGCTATCTTTACCCCATACTTATTTCCACCGCCTAATTTCTCTTTTATTTTTTCTCCGAGATAGCCGACGACTATTACAAATTCGTCAACATCAGCTTGTTTTGCAGTTAGGATTACTCTTTCAATCAAGGATAAACCTAAAAGTTTAATTAGTGATTTGGGGTTACCTTTGGTTGAATCATTTAGCCTGCTTCCTTGTCCTGCAGCAATTATTAGGGCTTTCATATTTACCTTTCACTTTCTTTGTATAAGCTCTTCTAGATGCGATTCATAAATTTCGCCTAACTTGTTTATATCCAAACGTGTGGGATGTACTGCCAAATTGGGAAGATATGCGACCATATCGCATATACGTCTGTTTATTCTTTGGTGTCGAATTATGACTTACCTCCCGCGTCTAAGAGATTAAATCCGGGTAGCCCTGGGTCTCCTGACCCAGGGGGCAGAATGCACAAAATCATTCATTTTTCGTAGGCCGGGCACCTTGCCCGACCGGTCCTTTCATTTTTTCAGAACTCTCTATATATCTGGTACATATATGGGTAGCCCCTGGTCTCCTGACCCCGAAGCCTGATTTTTCACTCAGGAGACGTGTTGCTATCGATTGTTTTGCATCCTCGCAACTTTGGCAATTTATCTGGGCCCAAGCATATCGTAGTCCTCTGATCTTATTTCATCGATATATTTGTCGATCTCATCTCTTGGGACAAGATACTTCTCCAGAACCCGTGCAAAGATCTCTACCGAGGTCTCGAATTCCTCGGGAATAACTTCATCTGCCCCTAACCTGCGCAGGCTTTTAACTTCCTGGATAAAACGAGTTCGCACTATAACATAAATCCCGGGGTTGACTTTCCGAACCAGCTCAACAATCCTGCGAGTTGCCGCGGGGTCAGAGATGGCCACAACCGCAACCCTCGCATCTTTGATGTCTGCGCGCCCAAGTACCGCTTTATGGGTTGCGTCGCCATAATGGATTGGTTCACCTTTTATTTTTTCTTCCCTCACCGTCTCAGGATTCATTTCAATAATAGAGTAGGGAATACCCCTTACCTTGGCAGCCCGCGCCAGATTCCTTCCGTTAAATCCAAATCCAATGATGACCAGGTGATCTTTTTTGCGCGGCAACTTCACCTCTTGCACAGGAGAGAAACCCGTTCTTAACCTTGCCGGCATTGGTAACTGCAAGACAAAATCAGCGGTCCGGGGCGCAAAAGCTATGATCACTGGTGTTAATGCCATGGTCAGCACAGAGACAGCCAGAAACATCTGATAAGTATCCCCAGCAAGTAAACCAAATTCAATACCGGTCTTAGAGAGAATGAAAGAAAATTCACCGACCTGACTGAGTGCCAGACCAACCAAAACTACAGTACGAAATGGAAATCCTAATAAAGTAGCTGCGAAGCCAGCGATGAAGGTCTTTAATGCCAGGACTCCTAAAGCAATCAGCACAATGAGACCCGGGTGCTGGAATAGAAAACCGACGTCCAGAAGCATTCCAATGGAGATGAAAAAGAAACTCATAGAGATATCGCGGAGGGGTAAAATATTGCCAAGTGCCTGATGAGCGTATTCAGATTCAGATATGATCAATCCTGCTAAAAATGCACCCAATGCCAGGGACAATCCTGCACTGGAGAACAGCCAGGCAAAGCCAAAGCATATTATGACAACACTCAGTAGAAATAGTTCACGGTTGCGCGTTCTTGCAATTTGATACAATACCTGTGGCACAATCCATTTAGAACTGACAATCACAAAAGCGATGATTCCTACTCCTTTGATCAGAAGAATAAGAGGGGATACGCCATAATTGGCTGTCGCCCCAACCAAAAGAGGCGTAAAGAGCATCATGGGAACAATAATGACATCCTGGTAAATCAAGATGCCAAGAGTAGTACTTCCATAAGGACTATCAACCTCTGCTCTTTGCTGGATGACTTTGAGCACAATTGCCGTGCTGCTGAGCGATATAAGAAATCCTAAAAATATCGATTCACTAAAGGACTGACCGAGTTTCATAGCTATGACAAAAACAGCTAAAAAAGTTAGCCACACCTGAAGCGATCCGCCCATCAAGATCGATTTCTTGATGCGCAACAGGTTTTTAAGTGAGAACTCCATTCCAATAGTAAAAAGCAACAACACAATCCCGATTTCAGCTAAGATTTCAACTTCGTGAACCGCTTTTATCAATCCCAGTCCGTGAGGCCCTGCCAGCATCCCGGTCAGGAAAAATCCCACAATTGTGGGTATTCGAAGGTGACTGCATACGAAGAGTACTACAATGGACAGCCCAAGTACGATGACAATGTCACTTAGTAAAGGTATTCCCATATCCTAATATGCTCCTGATTTCATATTGAGATTGCCAACTACAAACGCATATTGCGTAAAACTCGTTTATAAGCGAATATGATTGTTTTGCATCCTCTATCATTTTTCTATTCATCGTTTCTCTTCCATTTTACTTAACGGAAGTAGCACATACCACATTGCGACTGAAGGGAGCAACGTCTCGAAGGGCAAGAGCCATAGCCAGAAGCGTATATGCTGTGTTATCTGCTGTTCATAATCCATTCTTTTGTTCTCGTGATAGTATCTGAAATGATTTTCTTATGTTGGTTATTTATTCCTTCAGAATCTATATGTTGGACTAACCATAAGCCACTATTCTTGATCCGTTTCTGAGGTGAAAAATGTCCTAACCAGCCATTAGATGGCGTACATAATTTGCAATGCGATACTGTTCCAATAAGAGAACTTTCAAGTCCTTTGCTTCCCATCCTCTCCGTTTGACTTTCTATCACAATAAATCTAAAAGAAAATCTTTCTCTAAGGATTCTTGTAATTGTTGATTCTATTCTTTTTTCCTTGTCTATATCTCGTTTATGTCCTAAACACTCCCTCTTTCCTCGTGTCATGAAATCTATCTTCCAAACTTGTAGGTAGTCATCTCTATCTCTGTTCAGCAATGCCCTGCCGATATTTTTCCTGAAAATGCTTCGATCAGAAGGTTTAGGCTTATCCTTATCAAAGCCCATTTTTGATTCATCCAAAAGAAAATGTTCTTTGATACGACTTCTAAAATTTCTGTTTTTATGTGTGCCAATTCTAACTATTCTTGGGTTATCCCGACCATGGGCCCATATTTCACCTTTTTCATAGAAGAAATATATACCTTTCTGAGGTAATTGTTCCAATTTGAAAGGGAATTTAATGAGGGGTAGCTGTTCCAATCCTTCATTTAGCCATTTACATAGTTCAGACATTCTTATTACACCTAAACAATCTCGTCGATACAAGTAAATCGTTTTACTTTATCTTTTAGGTTGGTTCCCTGTAATAACTTCTCATACAAACGATGAAAACGTCTAGGCTTGTAATAAAACCAAATTTCATCATATTCCCGAAGTTTTTGGTCAAAATCGTCTACGAGATTCTCGAATTCCTGCTCAGTAACTGTATCGGGGTGTTTGTCATACCATTCATGTTCTACATTTGGAAACCAAACACCATATAAATCTGAGAAAATTGCCCATTTAACCTGCTTCTCTTTACATCTATTCATGAAAGGTTGAGTTGTACTTCCGGTATACAACTTATCTGGAGTTACTTTCTTACCAGTATGTTTTAACGAATCGTCTTTCTTTCCAGAACAATGGGTTATGTATATCCTCATTTTTTAATCTCCAAATTACGCATTGCGCCTAACTTGTTTATATTCGAATATGTCACATATACCTCTCTTTATTCTTTGCTTTTGAATTATGACTTAACTCCCGCGTTTAAAAGACTGAGTCCGGGTAGCCCTGGGTCTCCAGACCTAAGGTGATGTCAATTGAGTTAAAACAATTCTATATATCCAACCTTAAATGGGCCCGTTACAGAAAAGCAGAAATATAATATATGCGAAAGATCAACATTAAATACTGACTTCAAATCTTCACCTACATCTATATCTATATTGTACCATTTATTATCCAAGAAATTCTTACCAATATAATGAAGTGCGTATTGGATCCCGCCATACTGTGATTTTGATTGCCCACTTTTAGTTGGGGTGTATCTAACAAAGTAATTCTTTCCATCTTTTGCTAAAGAGAACACAAAGAATTCAAAATGGTGTTTTGTTTTGAAATTTAATCGTACCTTTTTTCTCTGATGAGCAGTTACTGACATCGGGTACTGAATCCTAAAATATTTTCCGTTCTCGTATGGAATTATTTCAGCTACAGACGCCTTCACCTCTTCATCGTGAATAATATTCAGTTGTCCTTTACAATCAGTTCCATGGTATGTTATCCATCCATTTACAGATTGAAATAATCTATCAAAACTTGCCTGTATCATTGGTTGATCATTGAAGGAAAACTTTATTTTAGGTAGCTTCATTATGAATTCGTGGCTTTGCATTATCCTTTCTCTGATTAACATTAAGCGTTCTTCATTTGGATTTAGTCTATAAAGATATCCCCAAGCAACCTGACCAACAGGATCAACTTCTCTTTTAAGCAGTTCTTTGTATATTACATTCAGCTTTTGTTGAAGATCCGTATCAGTAAGGATTCCCTTAATTTGTTTAGGTTTAAGCCCTCGCTTTCTGGCGAAATTCCAGATATCAATTATCTCCTCCTCCTGTGGCATTCTCGAGTACAAATCTTTAAATAATAGCTTAATAGAGGCTTCGTAAGTTTCTTCTAGTTCCTCAGCTTGAATATTAAAATATTTTGTGAAATTCTCTAAATAATAATCGTGGATATATTGTGCAATAATCATACCTGGCCAAAAATCAATATCCTTTTCAAACTTATCTTCTTTGAGCCTTTGTTTGATATATTCTTGAGCCTCAGAAGTTATTTCTCCAAAGCCACATATTATATACCTTGACAACGTGTATTCCTTCTGCGTTAGAGGATCGAAGTAAGGAATAACTAATGCTTTTCTTGCTTGTGTTACCAGCTCTGTGATATTAGCTTCGTTTTTTGACTTCGCGTCTATATTACCCTTTTTTATCTGAATACCAGTAAACTTCTTTACTTGATCTGGTATACTGGAGAAAGAATAACGTATGTCTGCACCTTTTTCCCTTGGACCGCCACAAAATTTGACGTCTCTACACCCCATTCTCTCTAAAAGTGGCACAATAATTTCTCTGCCTATCTC
>JBARPA010000328.1:0-1634 GCA_049642665.1 Candidatus Zixiibacteriota bacterium | reverse complement strand
GGGTATGGTGGATGCCTATTCCGAGACCATCGGAGGTCTGGCTGAGACAGTTTACCATTCCGGCGACCCCCGATATGATGGCATAGCTCACATCTACGGTTCCACCTCCGGAGGAACGGTAGCTGATACCATGTGCATCATCGTCTCCGGACCACCCGTTTATGTAGAAATACTTACGTATCCCTCCTCCCTTATGGCGGATGGGTCATCCAAAGGGGATGTGGTAGTCCAGGTCCTGGACATAAACCGCAATTACGTGGTGGATGCGACCGAAGTGGAGATGGACATCACCTTTGGCAAAATAGAGTCCGGAAAAACCATGGATGGGGTTAACGGAAGCGTCTGTGAGAGTGAGCTACAAAGTCAGACCCTTCCCCAAGATTACTCTCCTTCCTCTCCGGATGATGGCATCGGAGCCGTGGTAACACTGGAGGCTAAATCAGGCTGGGCCGGGGCATATGTTAGTATTCCTTTTCTGACCGGACCCGCATACAGCAAAAATTGCCAGATCGATATGCCTTCCTCTGTCCCCTATGCCAGTCAGGTTCCCATCGAAGTGCTAATTCGAGACAGGTACAATAATCCTCTGGCAGGTCATCAGCTCTCGGCCTCGGTTTTCGGGAGCAGTATCTATGGAGCAGCTCAAGTTACCGATGCATACGGCATAGCTGATGGATTTTCCTTTATCGCAACTGCTGATACCACCATTAAAACGGCTATAGTCACGGTCTATGATTCCGATCCCAGAGGCGGATTCACCCTGAGTAAGAAAGTATCTCTATCTCAAGAGGAGTAACAGGACATAAATAGATTTTCCTTGAGCCGCCTGGCCTAAAACCAGGCGGCTTTTTTTAACTCATTCATAAAGAGCTCACAAACAAGGCATTATTTTTCACCAATTGGTTCTCTATTGGAAAACACTTAGGAGATCATAAACGTATTAAGATGATAACAATCAAACAGGAGCTCTTTTCTCCTGAAAGCTGTACCTGAAAATATTCAGAGTGAAACTCAACCTTCAAAAAAAAGAATGGAGAATTAGCCTCAGGGGATAAAGGAATTTAAAAAGACCTCTCATTACCCGATTTAGTAGAATGGTGGTATAAAGATGAAAAGATTTTTTGCTTTATTAATCATATTATTCATTGCAACTTATGCCTATGCCTCGGAGCAGAAACTTACCTCAGCCTACGAGCAGGAGCTTATCCAGCGGGTTAAAGGGGTTTTTGGTTCTGCGGATCAAAAAGAACAACTCAGAGAGCCAGCTCGCCCCATATGTGCCACCCCTATATTCATAGAACTCTTTGCTAACTATGATAAATTATCTTTCGAAACGCAAAAAATCCTTTCCTCCTTAATCCGCCAGAGACCGGATTCTCTCTGGGCCGATCCGAAAACCTACGACACCCCCAGCGGGCATTTCAAAATTCATTATGTGATCTCAGGAAAAGATTCCGTTTTCGAATCAAGTGTGGACACCTTGCCTGCTGATGGTCATCCGGATTACGTCAACCGATGTGCCGAGATTATGGATTATGTCTGGCATCACGAGATTGATACTTTAGGCTACAACAGTCCTCCTCCAGATGATTGGTACATACCCAATGGAGGGGATGGGAAATATGATGTATATC
>JBARPA010000327.1:0-7307 GCA_049642665.1 Candidatus Zixiibacteriota bacterium | reverse complement strand
CTTTTAATCAGCATCCCGACATTTGGTCAATCCGAAGATACCGCTTGGGTGAGAAGATATAATGGGCTGTGTAAATCAGTAGGATGATTAAACTAATCTATAGTTGGATAAAGACTTAAATGAAATCCTATTTTAATATTATTATTGCATTTAAGAAAAATGATATAGATTCCATTTTGAAACCACAAACAAGGTTATAAAAATCTCGTAGGAAAAAGTAACATTGGTAACCAGAGTAATTTCGTTGGAATCACCAAAATTATTTCGATTTTATACTGACTTACAGGACAGCAACTTAAGAAAATCTGAATTGGTAGTAAAAACTGAAAAAATTCAGAATTATGTAAAAAAGACTTGACAAAATTACCGATATATATTATAAGAAACTAACATAAAGGGAGTTAGTTGGGTTTTGGGTTGGTGCAGGTACAGGAAACATTTGCAGGTTAAGAAAAAGTATTGCCAAATTGGTGAAACGTATTATATTATATTTGCGTATTTATGAGGGGATGAAGCTGGGTTATTAATATCAAAAGGAGGGGGAAAATGAAGAAAGGTCGTAAGCATATGAACAAATCTATGCCAAAAGACGAATTTGAGTTGCCTGAACCAGATCTTGAAAAAAGCAACAATGAGTACGGGCGTCGAAACGAAGAGACCCAGCACTTTGATAGCAAGCTGGACAAAGACAAACGCGTGACAAATGAAGTGCTAGACATAGAGTTTGAGGTATAACTACTTCAAAGGGTGGTCTTTTGGAGTATAAAGTATCTAAGTTTTCGCTTCCCAATCTTTGTAATTCCTTTTCTAATGAACACGTTTCCCCTGTCAGTTTAGAGAATGATAGGCATATTAAGTATTTATTTGGTTACCTCCAAGAACTTCACTGTAAAACGATAATCGTAGAAAAAGTATATGTGGATGGTGATTATCTCGATGATTTCTCGAAGTACTATGTGAAATGTTTTAGACCATACGATCGGTTCTGCAAGCGCATTCATTTCTTCTCACAGGAATTTGACCAAAAATATTTCAATCAATTAGCTAAAGGTGAGTTGATAGAAAGTAAGGAAAGGCAGCTACTTGAAACGTACATAGGATTTGCAGTAGCTAAACCGCTGCCTGAAACTGTCATAGGACGAACAGTCTTGGTAACTTATCCACCTGATAACTTCAGACGTTATTTCCCAAGCATTCGTACTTATCATGCTCATCTTCTTGGACTATGTTTTTGTCTAAAAAGCCTTGCATTTCAAGAGCAAGATACAGTTGTAGCTGCTTGTGCTACTACTGCTTTGTGGTCTGCTTTACAAAAAACTGCTGAGTTGTTCGGAACAGAAGCTCCAAGCCCTTCACGTGTAACTGAATATGCTACAAGCCATTTCGTGACATCAAGACCCATCCCATCACATGGTCTAAATGTTAATCAGATATGTCAAGCAATTCGAGAAGTTGGACTTGAGCCAGAAGTATTCCCAATAACTGGTCGTATCCCAGTTACAAGTCTCACTTATTCTTATTTAAAGGCAGGTCTCCCAGTTATTTTTGGACTTGATATTAAGCATGAGGGCAAACACGCTGTAACAGTAGCAGGATATTCTCTTGAAAACAAAAAGTTACAAGACAGGGAAGTTCACAAAGACTATAAAAGCATATCATTTAAGGGATTATATGTAAGTAAATTCTATGTTCATGACGATCAGATTGGGCCATTCTCTAGATTACATATTTGTCCAGGGCAAACAGTTCGCCGTGGTACAGTATCAGTGAAAGTACCTGTCCGATTTACTGGTTCATGGCTTGATAAAGCTGGTAGACCGCTTTATATGGATCCTTTAGTGCTTATTATTCCTATTTATCATAAAATACGGTTAAATTTCTTAGATGTTATTAAAAAGGTAAATCGTATTGAAGAGTTCTTTGAATCAATTGGTTGGGTTGCTCCATCTGGACCCCTTAAACTGGAATGGGACATTTATTTGACTAATGTTAGTAGTTTTAAAATGGAATTAGCCAGCATCAGACAAAACTCACCAGCTGCGAGGACTCTAATCGATGATTTTCATCCACGTTTTATTTGGAGAGTTAGATGTTTTCATGATAAACTACCACTATTTGAGATTCTGGCTGACGCTACTGACATGGCGAGATCATTCTTTTTCTATAGATTTTGGTATCTGTATAAGCCTTTCCAATCATGGATAGCTTCATTAATACAGACTCAACATGGACGTATCCTAGTAGAACGCTATCTTTCATCAAAATTTCTGGATTTACTAAAAAACGGGCTTGGTGATTAGAATCATCCCATCCATATATTTGTTTTAGATTCGATTAGTGGAATCACCATAAGATTATCTGTATATCCTTGTACTCAACCTTAAATGAAATACAGTAGATTTAAATCTAGAAGATTTGATGTACATAATTATTTCATTGCATGTTCCAAAATGAAATAACTTATTAATAAATGACGAATTACCAATTAGTATAGATTGAGGTTTTTTTATTAGATAAGAGCTTACTCCAGTAATTTTGTAATTATACTTATTATTGATGTAGTCTTTTGATTTGTACCTTAAATTTGATCATTGGTTTTAAAGAAATGGTGATCGGAAATGATAGATATTAAGCTTGGTTGTTGTGGGTTTGCGGCGGCAAGCGAGAGGTATTATAAGAATTTTTATGTAGTTGAGGTTCAACAAACTTTTATATGTTCAATAATATCTATATGTGGGAAGATGCTTTAAGATTTAAAGAGATGATGTTATAAATCAGATGAAGGTTTGATCTTTGCCCAAGTTTAGACTATGTAAAAGCTGTCTGCAGATTTCTGTTGAGTAAATCACCTTGTCAGTAATTAGGAAATCAAAAAATCCCGGAATTTAACAGTAAGCCGGGGGTAGAGGTCCATTTCTGAAAAGATAGTTTATCAAAAAGACCACATCTTCTATTCTTGTTTCTCCATCGCAATTAAGATCACCCCTCTGGAGAGGATCAGGAGCAGGCCCGCTTTTTAAGATATAGTTTGCCAGAAAGACCGCATCAACTATGTCCACCTCTTCATCCCCGTTCGCATCCCCGATGGCATATGGAGGCGCCAGAAGCTTTGCCACGGTGATCAGGGTGGCCAGCTCCATTTTCACTACCTCTTTCATGTAGTCGAAATCCAGGCTGTCAACAATGTCATAATTCTTGTGCCAGCCATTAGTGAAGAATTCTCCCTCATGTACAAATATGGCATCATAGCCCCACTGGTAAAAAGAATAGTGATCGCTGCCGCTGCTCTGGCCATTATAGTGGGCTCTCAAATAGGTATATATATCTGCCATATCCATCATTATGTTCACAGATTCACCTATGTCAAAAGCAGCATAGATTGTTACATCGGTATCCGCATCCACGCTGTGGCCTATCATGTCGGCGTTGAGCACCAGGTGAAGGTTTGTGTCCTGGTTGTACAGATATTGAGCGAAACGATCGCTGCCTATCAATCCCTGCTCCTCCTGTGCAAAGGGAACGAAGATTGTGGTGACTGGCAGAGGGTTTTGGGCGATTATCCTGGCCATCTCCAGGGTGGCAACCGTACCCGAAGCATTATCGTCTGCGCCCGGCGCCCAGACATAGGGATCTGTTCCGGATCCATATACTACCGAGTCATAATGCCCGCCCACCACCATTACTATATCCGGGTGGGCTGTGCCCATAACTGTTGCAACTACATTATACTGATCGGAGTTATAATAGTAATGATGAAACCATACTGAGTCAATTCCGAAGCTTATAAACTTATCCAAAAGCCACTGCCGGGCACTGTGGATTGAATCGGAATAGGAATATCTGGTCTGAAAGTCCTGCATCCGCAAAGTCCAGGTATAAAGGGAATCTGCTGAAACAAAGGAAAGCAGACTGTCAACGCCGGGATCGTAGCTGTAGTCTTTGAGCACTTGTTCTGTGGGCGCTTTGTATTTCAAGGGAATGGCACGACGAAAGACCTTGGCAATATAATAGCCTTTTTCTGCTAAACCTCGAGCTTTCTGGTCTGAAATCTTCAGAAATTGAAAATCATCAATCTGCAAGAGTACTCTGCCGTACTCTGACAAATCCACTGGCTCAGCTCCTGGGCTTTCGGAGATTACGTAATAACACTCGGTCCAGGGCTTTTGGTCTATTATCTCATAACTTAAGCCTGCATCTATCAGAACTTTAAGCTGGGATTGTTCCAACTCGGCGATGAACAGGTTGTCAAACCTGTGATAAACATGCAGATTAAAAGCTCTGGCTTTCTGGTAATCGGATCGGTCTTTAAGCAGGAGCTTGATAAGAACCGGAGAAGCCAATGCATTGCTTGCTCCCAACAAGAATATTAGCCATGCTGCTACAAGGAGCAAGGAGGACTTTTTGAAGTTCATACAATATCTCCAGGTGCAAGGTTTATTTGTTTTTGGTTACCGGTAAGTTATTGCCGGAATTAGAGTGCAAGACTATTGACATCTCTATATCGGGTTACGCCCCCAGGCTAGTTCCCTCATCTAAAATATACGTAAAAAGTAGAATTTGTCAAGCACGCTTTTTTAATTAAGCTGATCGCACTTCGGGGATGTCTTCGACTGGCCCAGAGGGAAATCACAGAAGAGAAACGCAGGTAGTAAGTCCTTGCGTTCGCTTCCCGTGAGCTGAGGCATAGCGGTGTCAGGCAGCTAATTCACAGGTTACTCGCAATTTGGAGGGGGACCGCCCCTAAAAATGTAGTTTATCAAATAAACGACATCTACAATATTAACTTCACTATTACAATTAGCATCCCCTATCTGAATCGGCTCAGGTGACGAACCTCCCTGGAACAGATAGCGTATCAGATAAACTGCATCCGCGATAGTAATTTCTCCATCCCCATTGGCATCTCCTCTCATAAGTATCACACAACTGAGCGGTATCTCATGAGTGATTCCACCACCGGTGGCTGAAATAGCGATGGGATGAATCCCACCAGGAGCGTCAGTTGTGGTATATATTGTCAGGCTAGAGGTATCGGGAGGAACAAGCTCACCAGGATTCCATACACCGGTCACTCCTGGAGGAAGTCCAGAAACAACTAAGTCGACCTGTGATCCAAATCCTCCCACGGAGGTGGCAATCAACACTATGCAAGCTGAATCGCCTTGAACCATTTCAGTCAGGGGAGTTGCACTTATGGTGAAGTCTGTATCTGCCACTATTTCCTGGAAGTGCGCTATCCATGTCGTGCTGTCATCTGTAAATTCTAACTCGAAGATAATCTGGTGGCTGTCAGGACAGGAAGGATCGACATCAAATAAGTAGAGCTCGGTATTCTGGGCAGTCATTCGCGGCAGAATCTCTGGGAAGTATTGAATACTATCCTTGACAAAAACAAAATCGTCATCAGTCCTTAAAGTCCCGCTTGCGCCATAAGCAGTCTCGCTCCCGTAGTTTTTGACTGTCACCGATATCCCTATGTTGGTCTCGCCAGGATTGATTACTGCATTGGCGTTTCCCCCTGAATCATCAATTTGATGAGATCGGTAAATCAACCAGGGCCCTTCGACGCTATAAGGCGATGCTGCGGTGATCAGGGTGGCCAGCTCCATTTTTACCACTTCTCTCATGTATTCGAAATCTAAGCTGTCTACAATATCATAGTTAGTATGAATAGCTCCGAAAAAGTCTCCTTCCTGAGCACGAAGCGCATCGTAACCCCACTGGTAAAAAGAATAGTTATCGCTGCTCCAGGACTGACCGCCGTAGTATGGTTTCAAATAGGTATAGGTGTTTGCCATATCCATCATTATTTCCACGAAATGTATAGCGCTCGAGGCGCCTTTGACTGCTACATCCGTGTCTGCGTCCACGCTGTGCCCGATCATGTCAGCGTTGAGCATTAGTTCAAGGTAGGTTTCTTGATCATAAAGATATTCAGCGAAATGGTAACTTCCGATCAGCCCTTGTTCTTCCTGGCCAAAGGCGATGAAAATCACTGTGACCGGCAAGGGATTCTGGGTGATTATCCTGGCTATCTCCATGGTGGCCACGGTGCCTGAAGCGTTATCGTCCGCTCCAGGAGCCCAAACATAGGGATTGGTTCCAGTTCCGTACACCGCAGAGTCGTAGTGTCCCCCCACGACTATCACGATGTCAGGCATGTTAGTCCCCTCTACAGTCGCCACTACGTTGTAGTCGTCAGCATGATGATAAAAATGATGAAACCATACAGAGTCGATCCCGAAGCTCACGAACTTGTCAAAAATCCACTGCCGGGCAGCATGGATTGAGTCAGAATATGAGTGTCTGGTCTGAAAGTTCTGCATCCGCAAAGTCCAGGCATAAAGTGAATCCACAGAAATCAAAGAGAGCAGACTGTCGATGCCAGGGTCGTAACCCACAGGCTTGCGCAGCTCTTCGGGTACGCACTTGTATTTCAATGGTATGTCATGTCTAAAGACCTTGATTATGTTGTAGCCTTTTCCAGCTAAATTTTGGGCACCCTGATCCGAGATCTTGAGGAAATGAAGATTCTCGCTTTGCAGCAGTATTTTTCCGTATTGGGATAAATCGACTTTTTCACATCTTGGGCTCTCAGAGATTACGTAGTAGCATTCGGTCCAGGGTTCCTCATCGATAATCTCATAGCTCAAACCAACATCTTGCAGAACCTTAAGCTCTGATTTTTTAAACTCGGCTATGAATAGATTGTCAAACCTGTGATATGCTGATACATTCAACGCTTCAGCCTTCTGATAATCGGATTGCTCCTTCAGCTGCAGCTTGATCAAAACGGGTGAGGCAGAGGCCTGGTTGATTCCTGATCCCCATATAACTAACAGTGTTGCCAAAAGTAAATACAACTTTCTGAAACTCATAAACACCGCCTGGAGATAGGCCTGTCGTTCTTTCTTCTCGGTACAGTTTGGCCCGAACAAAGACACAAAGCCAGCTCTCTCCCCGAATCGAATAAATGTCTGAAGCTGACTTGATTAAGTCTCTCTCTCTTAAGATAACGGAAAACCTCGATTTGTCAAGTGAGATTACACTGGGTTCTGAGTGGTCCCTGCGGGGCAGAAACCTTTGATATTCAAGGACATATTCTGAATAGCTTACAAATGGAACAGATGGGCGATCTTCACCAGGAAAATCCTGTCTTTAATTCTGATACTCGACCCTCTTTCCCAGAGCTCATTGTAAACTAAATAGAAATCCGAGCCCAGCTTGTAGATATAATTTAAAAGCAAATTAGCAGAGAACTCCTCATCATCAGAATTCCACTGCAAAAATCCCCTGAAAAACATCCT
>JBARPA010000326.1:0-2175 GCA_049642665.1 Candidatus Zixiibacteriota bacterium | reverse complement strand
TTTTCAGTCATTTTGAAGCTTCGATTTATAGATTCTTCGTTTAGATATTTACTAATACTAATTGAATTGGATTTGTCTGGTCTTCAAGAAATAGTTCATAAGTAACTGGTTAATAACTCCAAATAATTTGTTTTACTGACTAACTTTTATCAATTCATATACGTAAAAAATAATTACTTGATTTTGTCTTTGTTTATATATATATATTCTGAAAAGTCATTCATTCTGTTGTGGAGGTTTTGAGATTTTGGTCGAGAAAAGCACTAAAACAATGGAGAAAGAGGGAGAAAAGGTTCACATTTTTGAAGCCTGGTGTAAACGCTGTGGTATCTGTGTAGCTTTTTGCCCCACCCAGGCTCTTACTGCGGACAAGGACGGCCTTCCGGTTTTAACCTATCCCGAGAAATGCACTCTCTGTCAGATGTGTGAACTAAGATGTCCAGATTTTGCCATCACGGTTCGTAGAAAGCAAAAGAGGTCTCAAGGTGCAGCATAAAAGGGAAATAGGAAAACTCAGGCTTTTGCAGGGTAACATCGCTTGTGCTCTGGGAGCTCTGGTGGCCAAGGTGGAATTCTTCGGCGGATATCCCATTACCCCTTCCACCGAGATTGCGGAGTATCTGGCCCGGGAGCTTCCCAAACAGGGTGGGAAATTTATCCAGATGGAGGATGAGATAGCAAGCATTTCTGCAGTGATCGGAGCATCTTTAGCAGGTGTTAAAGCTATGACCGCTACCTCCGGGCCCGGTTTTTCTCTGATGCAGGAAAATATAGGCTACGCTTATATGGCTGAGGTGCCCTGCGTGATAGTGAATGTGCAGAGGGGTGGTCCTTCAACCGGCCTACCCACCAAAGTCTCCCAGTCAGATACCATGCAGACAAGATGGGGAACTCACGGGGATTATCACGCCATAGCTTTAGCTCCGTCTTCGGTGAAAGAATGTTTTGATCTGACAGTGAGAGCATTTAATCTTTCGGAAAAATATCGCACACCTGTGATTTTACTTTTAGACGAGGTTATCGGTCATATGAAGGAGATTGTGGAATTGGCTGAACCGGAAGAGGTCAAAGTAGCCAAACGCTGGAAACCCACGGTGCCGCCTGAGTGGTATCAACATTTTGAAATCAATCCCCATTTTGTATCCCCCATGGCCAGCTTTGGGGAGGGATATCGTTATAATGTTACCGGACTCACTCACGATCCGTTAGGGTTTCCTACTGCCAGGCCAGATGAGATAAAAAACAAGCTGGACAAGTTGAAAAATAAGATCGAGCATAACATAAATGACATAGTGCAAGTCAAGGAAGAGTTTATGGAGGATGCCACCTCAGCTGTCTTTGCTTACGGATCAACGGCTCGCGCTGCCCAGCAGGCTGTGAGAATGGCCCGGCATAAAAGGATAAAGGTGGGTTTGATTCAACCCTTGACTATATGGCCTTTCCCCGATGTCTATATGGAACATCTATCAGAAAAATTGGATCTGATTTTGGTTTGTGAGCTGAACCAGGGGCAGCTTCTGGGTGAGGTGATGAGAACCAGCTGCGGGAAGGCCCGGATTCGGGGTCTGCACCGATATGATGGGGAGCTTTTAACCCCTGATCAGATATTCAGGAGATTCAGAGAGGTGAGATAAAATGGAACATTTGATGACCAACATAACCCATGAATATCTAAGGACTAAAAAGAAATTCCCCAGCGTCTGGTGTGCCGGATGCGGGATAGGGATCGCCTTCGGTGCTGTTATTCGGGCAGTGGATGAACTTAAATTGCCCAAGGATGAGATATGTATGGTCTCTGGAATCGGTTGTTCCAGTCGAATACCGGTCTATGCTGATTTCAATACCCTGCACACCACCCATGGGAGGCCGCTGGCTTTTGCCACGGGAGTTAAGTTTGCCAAACCGGAACTTAAGGTAATAACCATCACCGGGGATGGTGATGGCCTGGCAATAGGAGGGAATCATTTCATCCATGCCTGCCGTCGCAACATAGACATCACCACGGTTCTGATCAACAATAGTACCTATGGCATGACCGGGGGTCAGCTTTCTCCCTCCACCCCCTATGAGAAAAGAGCGACCACTGCCCCTTATGGAAACGTGGAAAGGGGTTTTGATCCCTGTGATCTGGCCAAAAGCGCTGGCGCGGTCTTCGTGGCCCGGGGAACGGTATAT
>JBARPA010000325.1:0-3509 GCA_049642665.1 Candidatus Zixiibacteriota bacterium | reverse complement strand
CCCTGCATCACTTCACCAATCCCCTGTGGCTGCATAAGGATTGTCCCTGGCATTCAGAAAAATCGATCCCCAGATTTACCAAGTATGCAGAAAAAGTAATCTCGACTTTGTCCCCATATGTCAGATACTGGATAAGTTTCAACGAGCCGATTGTTTTTCTTCTGGGTGGATATGTCGACGGAAGGACGCCCCCGGGCATAAAAGACGCCAAGCTTTCCTTTAAGGCTTTAAAGAACATACTTTTAGCCCACCAGGAGGTCTGCTCCATAATAAAAGATCACTGCGGTAAAGACTACCAGCTAAGCATTGCCCATAATATGATGGAGATCGGGCCAGCATTAGCCTTCTCCCCTTTTGACCATTACCTGTCAGCTCACGTGGATCAGTTCTACAACTGGATGCTGGTGGATGCCTTTGCCACAGACGAGTTGAATTTCACCATCCCCACTGCCATCAAAGGAAAAGCGAAGCTTGATTTAAGGGACACCATTACCTTCTGGGGAGTGAACTATTACTCCCGACTATTTATGAGTTTCACCCCTTTTAATCCCTTGCGTTTCAATTTTTTATATAAGGATCATTCAAGAAACGGATTAACCGATATGGGCTGGGAAATCTACCCTGAGGGTCTGGAACCTATCCTGAGAAAAATCTATTCCAGGTTAAATCTTCCTATTATAATCACTGAAAACGGAATTGCTGACAAAAAGGATATCGAAAGAACAAAATTCATAGCTGACCATCTCAAGGTCCTGAAAAAGTCCAGCAAGGATATACCCATTAAAGGTTATTTATACTGGTCCCTTCTGGACAATTTCGAATGGCTGCACGGGTTTAGTCCCAGATTTGGCCTCTATGAGGTGGATTATTCAACTTGCCAGAGAAGAAAAAGGCCCAGCGCGGATTTCTTTGCTTCTCTGGCTAAAGGTGAAATTGAAATTTAATGTTGAAAAAAAAACAAAAATCATTAAGTTATAGAAATTACTGTGATGATTAATCAAATTCTTTTTATACTGTGTATCGTTACCTCGGTTTTCTGCGCCATTCAGTACTACATCACCTGGTGGAGCATAAGGGAAGGGAAAAAAGAGGAAGATGGACTATCCGATTTCACCCCACCCGTATCGATACTGAAACCTTTGACCGGAGTCGAGCCGGGCCTGAGGGAAAATCTCAAGGCTTTCTTTGAATTAGACTACCCGGCTTATGAGCTTATCTTTTGCTTTGAAACTCCAGTCGACCCTGCCATCGAGCTGGTCGATTCGCTGAAAGAAAAATATCCCCAGATTCCTGTCAAAAAAGTGATAAGCGATCCAAACTTCGGCTATAATCCCAAGGTGAGCAACGTTGCAGGCGGGTTAGCCAAGGCAAGTCACGATCTGATACTGATAAGCGATGCGGATATTAGACCCGACAAAAATTACTTGAGAATAATAGTTCAACGTTTCGGAGATCCTCAAGTGGGTTTGGTATCCAATCTGATCAGAGGAAAAGGCGATGATTCGTTGGGTTCCCTCTTAGAAAATCTCCGGCTGAATTTCTTCGTTATCAACGGGGTTACCACCTTATATAACCTGATCCATCATCCCTCAGTGGTAGGCAAATCGATGCTCTTAAGGAGATCGTATTTGGAACAGTTAGGTGGACTGAAATCCGTGAGGAACTATCTGGCAGAGGATTACATCCTGGGCCAGAAGATGCGAGAGATGGGCAAAAGAGTGGTAATCTCCAGACATCTCATTACCAGTTTCAGCAATAAACGCACCTTCAGGCAGTTTTTCAATCGGCGATACCGCTGGCACATTTTAAGATTCCATCTATCCAAACCGGCTTACTTTATAGAGCCTTTAGTCAATCCCTTGTTCTGGTCTTTGATATTTATGATAACCTCCCTTTTCTCTGCAGTTTCCATCTTCACTTTTTTTCTCATAGCATTATTTAAAGTGATATTGGAAGCTTTGCAGGGAGAAACGCTCCACGATAGGATAAGATTTACCCCTTATCTTTTTGTTCCCTTAAAAGACATTATGATCGGGATTATCTGGTTCATCCCCTTTTTCAAGAATTCAGTCAGGTGGCGAAAGCATCGATTCAAAGTAAAACACAAAACCGAACTCATCCCGATTCAGAAAAAGTCTGAGACCGCTTAACAAATCTAATTAGCCCCAGTTGCAATGTTTTTGTCAAGAAGTCTATGGAAAATTACTTCTTGGGGTTATTATCAGCAATTTTCAGCGCGCCGGAGCCAGTAATCGAACCGGCATCGTTTCTTCGTTTCTTAACTACAGAAATTTGCCTATTCTAATAGTTTCTATATATTTGTTCTCACTCGAATCTTCATATTGCACTTCAATTTCAGTGTTAATTAGGAAAAATATTCTTTTAATCTGATCCTCATGGATTTCTTTAGGTGCTTTTTCTTCGATAAAGTGTTTTGGAACTTCAAATTTGATTATGTCGCTGTCACCCTTGAAGAATTTCTTGTTGTAATCTTTTGAGAAGTCATACCAATCACCTTCGTGACCAATATATTCCCATTTGAAAACTATCTTTTTTAGGGTTATGGGCTCTTCTCCTCGATTATCAAAAAGGATATCACAGCCCCCATCACTCCATTTTCCTCGTGATTCAATCTTAAATCTTGGTTTGCTAATTGCCTCAGTCTGTTTTTCTAATGCATCAGCCACTCTGTTCAATTTGTACATCATTGCCAAGTAACCCTTTGGATCAGGAAAGTTTAACTGAGCCCCTTGTTCACCTATCAAAAAAGAGCCACTTGCAGACGCTGTAGCTACAGCATAGTTTCCTAGAGTAATATAATATTTGGGTGAACCGTAATAGTTCTGTTGTAAATTAACATCTCCTTTAGCCACTATGTTTATTTGTTGATCAATTTTATTCTTGCTTTCTTCAACTACCTTCTCCAATTTTTCGAGTATTTCTCCTTGATATTCCTCAAGCTTTTTCGTTGCCTCCGATTCGCCTTTCTTAGCCACAAACTCTTTGATGATCTGATAAAGAGAAGGTAGCATTGAGATAATTTGTGATATATCCATAAAGCCTCCATGATTTTTCAAACAGCCAGATCCCAAAATTTAACATAATGGAATATAAATATTCAAGTAATCCTAATCAAGCTTTTTTAAGCTTCATAACTATGATTAAAATTGAGGAAGTAACTTAAGTCTCAAAATTGGATAATTATCTATAATCTTAATTCTCCCCCCTAAGGTCGTTTATTTATCAATCATAAGCCAGACGAGTTTTCTCATCGTTTAAGGTTGGCCGAATCAGCTCTTTCCATTCTGGGGAAGTCCAGGTTCCTAAATTCATATGGGTGATATAATACTTTTGAGGAATAGGGTGGGTGCCAACTATTACCTTCATATTATACTTTTCCTGAAGGAAATCACGAAACTTAGCTGTGCGGGGACAGGGTGGATAACCTACTACCAATCCGGTGGCTAAATGAATTACCTCGGCTCCGTTCTTTTTCATCTCCTCAGGGG
>JBARPA010000324.1:0-5143 GCA_049642665.1 Candidatus Zixiibacteriota bacterium | reverse complement strand
CCACAGTAGTGTTGGTCCTTACCATGGTATCATACTGCTCAAAAACCCATCTTTTGCTGGCTAAATTAGGGGAACTTAAAAGTTCAATTAGCACCTTATTGAAATCTTCAGGTATTTTAATGTTAGTTAAATTTAGCTGCGAAGTTTTCTTAAGGTATTGGGGTTTTTTTCTCTCCCTGGTGTAAACCGGAGCTCCGCCTCCCAGAACTAAATTGTCTGCTGGAATCTCAGCTACCACCTTTCCATGATTTCTCACCCGGAGCAATCCGTCGTCGGTCACCTTTCCAACAATAACCGAATTCAATCCCCATTTTTCAAAAATATCCTGTAGTTCTTTCACCTTATCCTTTTTTGCTACCACCAGCATTCTCTCCTGGGATTCAGAAAGCATAATCTCGTAGGGAATCATCCTTTCCTCCCTTACCGGAACTAAAGAGAGTTCGATCTCCATACCCGATTTTCCCCGGGCAGCCATCTCCGATGTGGAACAGGTGATCCCTGCAGCACCCATATCCTGAATCCCGACGAGCAAATCCTTCCCTATTGCCTCCAAAGATGCCTCCAATAAGAGCTTTTCCATAAATGGGTCACCTATTTGAACAGACGGTCTTCTTTCCTCAGATTTCTCAGAGATCTCCTCTGAGGCAAATGTAGCTCCGTGAATGCCATCCCTGCCAGTGGAGGAACCCACAATCAGGACCGGATTTCCCTTACCCTTAGCAATCGCCCAGGCAATCCTATCAGATTTAACCACACCCACGGACATAACGTTAACAATCGGGTTACCCGTATAACAGTCCTCAAAATAGGCTTCACCTGCCACAGTGGGCACTCCAAAGCAGTTGCCATAGTCTCCAATACCTCGGACCACCCCATCGAAAAGGTATCTCACCCGGGGATTAGACAACTCACCGAAATGAAGCGGATCCAGGCAGGCAATAGGTCTGGCGCCCATGGTAAAGATGTCCCTCATAATCCCGCCCACGCCGGTAGCCGCTCCCTGATAGGGTTCAACCGCGCAAGGGTGGTTATGGCTTTCCATTTTGAAGACAACAGCCAATCCATCTCCGATATCCACTGCGCCGGCATTCTCCTCCCCGGCCTTAGTGAGAAGGCTTTTCCCTTCCCGGGGTAAAGTCTTCAAGACCGCCACGGAATTTTTGTAGCTGCAGTGTTCCGACCACATCACCGAGAAAATCCCCAGTTCAGTATAGGTGGGAGTCCTCCCCAGGATCTTTTTTATCCTTTTATATTCCTCCTCCAAAAGGCCATGTTCAATGGCCAGCTTTAAATTAACCCTGGGTTCTTTCATAGGTTTTCAATATATCTGCGCTATTTGCTTAAGTCAACATATTAATCGCAGAAATTAGTAACTATTCAATTAAATAGGCCCAAATTCATGTTTGTAAGACATTAATATGAAACAGTTTATCATTGGGTCAAGTTTGTTCGAACCGTTTGCAAAAATTGTATTATGCTTATTTTTATCTCTTTTTCTTACAATAGGTTATGAAACCCATTTCCCGAAACAGGTTTTTAAAAGAATTTTTTCACTTTTTCCCTTGATTTTTATTGACAAAATATGTTTATTTATGTAATTATATATGAATATTAAAAGACTTGCTTCATATGGCTTCTGTAAGTTTAACTTTAGCAAAGGGATGTCAGAGCAAATATATTAGATGATCAAAATAGAGGGCAATAAGTTTATAATTGGCAAAGAGACATACTATCCTTTTGCAGCCGAGATGCATTACTTTCGGGTGGATAAGAGGTTCTGGTCCATATGCTTCGAGCGTATCAGGAAGGCCGGATTCAGGATAATCTCCACCTGCATCCCCTGGAATTTACATGAGTATTCGCTGGGAAGCTTCGATTTTTTGGGAGAAACCGATTCCAGGAGGGATCTGGTGGTTTTTCTGGAGCTGGCAAGGGAGTTTGGGCTTAAGGCCATTTTGAGACCCGGGCCCTATATAGGTGCGGAATGGGAAAATGGAGGTTATCCTGAGTTCATTTTCGAAAATCACGATATTTTGGCCAGAGACTCCCAGAACAAGTTGATACAGGTATCAAATCACGTTAAAATCAAGTCTGGATATGTCCCTTCTTATAACCACCCTGTGTTTCAGCGTCACGTAAAAAGGTATATTTATGCCCTAACCCAGGTTATAAAAAACTACATATATCCCAAAGGGCCGGTGATCCTGATTCAGCTGGATCATCAGCTTTCTTTTGGTCACAACTACGATCCCTTCCAGGCTGATTACTCGGAGCACAACTTGAAAACATCATACCCTGAGTTTTTGAGAAAAAAATATGAGCAGATCCAGAACCTGAACAAGGAGTGGAAGGAAAAAAACAAGAGTTTCGAAGAAGTCCAGGTTCCCAAGTCCATAAAGATAAAATCACCTCATCACCTGCTTAAGTATTTCGATTGGATCCAGTTCAAGGAAGGATATCTGGTTGACTTCCTTAAAAACCTTAGGGAGCTTTACGTTTCCTTTGAGATCACGCCTGATTTTTACACCGACGTTTTCTTCAACAAGGAATTTTCACTTCCTTTAAACTGGCATCTTTTAAACAGCGATGAGATCTTTACCGGAATAGATGTGGGCATAAGAGGTGGTCAGGGTGTCGCCAATAGCTACCTGGAAGCCCATCGCCACCTAAGGAATTTCGTTGCCTGCTCCCATTTTCCCTGGGCCTCATTGCTGCATAATGGTCATTGGTCTGACAATCCTAAGGAGGAGGAAAAATATTTTCCGTCAGATTCCAAGCTAACCAAATTCATCCTGCTCGGTGCGCTTTCAGCAGGAATTAAAGGATTCTGCCAGTATATGTTTGTGGAAAGGGATCACTGGTACGGCTCATCTCTGGCCAACGACGGAGCCATCCAATCAAGCTATGAGGACATGAAAAAGATCAACTTCGTTGCTCAGGAAATCGGCCTGGAAAACCTGAAGCCTATTGCAGATGCAGCTTTAGTGAACTATCGCCCCTATATCTGGTATTCCCACCTTAAAACTGAGAAACCTTTCGATTATGTCAATACCCTGTCAAACCAGACCCATTGGGGTTTAAGCAAGGATCTCATTAGTTTGAAATACAACCATCTTATACCTGAACTGGGAACAAGTAAGGATCTGAATGAATTTAAAGTGCTTTTAGTACCCTGTGCTGAATTTATGGACCCGGAATCTCAGGCCAGTCTGATTGACCTGGCAAAAAAAGGAAAAAGCGTTATTCTGTTTGGTCTTTTACCCAAATTCGATCTGAGGATGAAAAAATGTGAGATTCTGTCCTGGGCCATTAAAGCCAGAACCAAGCCCGCAGTTGGAATTGAGGATGTAGAAGCTCAGAATCAGAAGTTCACCTCTCAAATTTTCGGCTCTATCCGTTCATCCAAAAGATATTCAGTTAAAGCTAAAACTAAAAACAAAGTTGTGGGAGCTCAATTTAAAATCGGAAAAGGGGAAATATTCCTATTCACCTTCGATATCTCCTCTCAGCTTGCTCCCCAGAAATTGCTGTTTTTAGAGGAGATCCTGTCCTCAACCAATGCCACATCTTTAGTCCAAACTTCCGATCCGGAGATCGATGCTGTGGTGCACAGAAATGGAAAAACGGCAGTGCTTTATCTGATAAATCCCAAAGGAGATTTCTACTTGAAAGAAACTTCCCCCAAGACCTCGTTTATCCTTAAGCTGGATTGCCGTAAGGCTGGAATAAAAGGTAAAAGGATTCGTCTTTTGGATCTTTTAACCCGGGAAATCATAAAAACCAGCGCCTCAGAACTCAAAAGTGGAATTATGATCTCTATGCAAGAACCCGACAGCAGAATATATCTTGTCGAGGGGCGAAAAACCTAATCCCACCTAAATCGAAAATTGTACTTACACATTTTTGTTCTTTAAAAAAGACCACTCCTCAATCGAGTGGCCTTTAATTTGATTGAGTGACAAAAACAAAATCATTTAATCAATAACATTTTCTTTAACTCTTTATAGTCACCCGCCTTGAGCTGGTAGAAATATATTCCACTGGCAACCTCAGCTCCGCTTTTATCTGTTCCATCCCAGAATATGGTGTGGGTGCCTGATGATTTTTCTTCGTCCACGAGGGTTTTGATATTCTGGCCTAAAATATTGTAGATATTCAGAGTAACCTTTGCATCATCAGGTAAGCTGAACCTGATTTCTGTAGATAAATTAAATGGATTAGGATAATTCTGATCCATTATGGGTATATGAGTTCTTGCCATATCTGCTGGTTGATCTGATTGTGTTTCCATCTTCTCATAATACCCTTTAGCTGTTAAAAGGAAACTTCTCTGTTTCGAATAGTCATCCGGCAAGGCAGTAAAGGAGAGTTTAATAGCTTGGTTAGGAGAAAGCTCCACTCTTTGATTATCACTCGTATTAAGTAACGTATTTATTTCCCCTTGATCTGAGTGAATAGCCGAATACAATAATAACTCAGTCATTGACAGCTGAGTGTCATCAAATTTGTAATAAGCAATATGATCTGTTGAATATGCCTGATCCCAGCTTATCTTCATCTTGAAATCCTCATTGGGATTAACATACTGGGATAGTTCCACCAGACTGAGAACTGGTCTCGTCCTGGGATAGATCTTAGCCACACGCTGCCACTCTCCATTCTCTCCGATGACATCAACATAGGCTATGTTTCCCTTAGCGCCAGACCAACTGGCCAGACGATTTGGGTTAGGGTCTTTGGGTGGAGGCCAGGTTCCACCTCCTCCTCCATCCCCCATCTGATCAGAAGGCTTGAGAAAACCAGGAGTATTCATTCGCCCAAAGTTAACTATGAGATAACCGGGTTTACTGCACTTGAAATACTCTCCGTCTTTTGTTGAAATTTCATCAAGATGATCTTTTCCATCCTGATCCACGCAGGATATAGGTGAGATAGGATTTGTATAAATCCACAGTTTTCCTTCAGGAGTAACTCCGACATTATCGCCTAGAGGATAATCAATAGCAAAAAGACTTATATTGTCAATTCGGGAAACTTCATTTTCGAATTCTCTTATCTCAAGCTCATATTTACCATCTTCAGATGCCAGGGATTGAGAGAGAACGTAATAATCAGTCAAGGAGGATTTATCGCTGTATTCATC
>JBARPA010000323.1:0-4747 GCA_049642665.1 Candidatus Zixiibacteriota bacterium | reverse complement strand
GCTTTGACCTGTGTAGTCAAAGCTCCTATATTTTGCCCGCGATTTTATTTCATTAAAACCATCTTCTTGGTGCAGGTGTAATCGCCAGCCACCAGACGGTAGAAGTATATGCCTGAGGCAACCTCATCGCCTCTGGTATTGGTGCCATCCCAGGTAATGGTATGGTTGCCAGCCTGGTACGTATTCTCATAAGCCTTAACCAGCTGGCCCGCTATGTTGTAAAGCTTCAAGCTGAGCTGACAGTCTTCCGGTATGGCAAAGCTTATGTTAGTATTGAGGTTGAACGGGTTGGGATAGTTGTTCATCAGGGCGAAACTGGTGGGCAGAACCTTGGTGGTAATGGTGCTCTTTAGAGTCTGGCCATTGAAGTCTGCGGCATTCACCTCTATAAGCTCAACCTCCGTGGCCTGGAAGCTGAACAGATCAACCTCTCCAGCCGGGACGCTCTTGCCCTCGAAGCTGTACACCAATACTCTCAGCTCACCGTTGGCATCGTGATACCTCACATCCATATCCGTGTGCAATCTCAGGTTTTTGACCTCACCGGAATGCTTGAATACATACAGGCCTGCTCCGATATCGGTGTTGGAGGAGCTTATCACCTTAACCACATCACCCTGTGCGGTCAGGGTTGCATTGACCATATCCGTCGGAGGGGAAAGCTTGTGCTTGGGGGATATGTCCTCCAGGATAATGCGAACCAAAAAGACGAAGTCAGCAATGCTGGGATAGAATCCATCCTTATTCACATCGCTGGACAGAATCTGCATAGCGTAGTTGATGTCAAATACCCCATCCCCGAAGATGAAGTAGTTTCCATAGAGAACCGCATCAGCGATCTCATAAGGATACTCGTTTAAGTTCAGATCACCGGTCCAGCAGTAGGCATCACTGCAAACCTTGACCCCACCATCGAAGAAGCAGACGATAGGCAAAATATTGTCATTGGGCTGGCTGGTCTGGCCCGGCCACGCCTCATCAACGTATAGTGTCTCGCCAGTAGGGTCTGAGAAGCTGGGAGCTTTCAGGTCGAAGTCGTAGTCAAACTCCCACTTCACCGGAAGGAACAGATCTTGCAGATTGGCGTCCTTAGCCACCTGGAATCTAAGCTTGATCAATTCGCCCTGGCCTGCTTCAAGCGGTCCGGTAATCCAGCCGTCCGGCATATCGGCAATGCCCACGATCTTTATCTTATAGGTCTCGCATTGCTGGGCACATGGCAGCATACGTGTTTCGAAGTACTGGAAGTCATACCTCTTGGTGTGCTCATACTCATCCCAGTATCCGTCGAAGTCATCGATCATATCGCCCCTCTCAATATCCAGGAAATTCATCACAGTGGGATCATACTCGATATAGAGCTTGAAGCCACCGATTGGCCGGTCGGTGGAAAGGATAACCGGAACCTCAGCCACGCCGCCCGGGAATACGCAGTCCACTGTGTCGATCCAAACATTTATCAGGCATTCGCAAGAGATAACTTCCAAATTCGTACTGCAGGTGTTGGTGCATCCGTTGTCATCTTTAATGAACACCTTGTAATATCCTGGTGTACTTATCTGACCAGTACAGTGAGTATTAGCAGTGAATCCTTCTGGTCCACTCCAGGAATAACTGACCATACCTGGAGTAGCGCAGAATTCAGTAGTAGATCCCTCACAGATTACACTGTTCCCGGTTATGATACAGTCAGGTGGAGTTATGGTTTCGGCAATAACGATCAGGCAGGAGTCCTTACATCCAGTAACATCTATGGTTACCACAACCTTCTTGGTGCCCGGTGAGTTATACCGGGCATGGGCTGTTTCCTGACCACTTACAGGTGCCGGCGTCCAGAAATATGAAACCCCAATAGAGGGATCTGAAATCACCTTGGCTGATGCCTGGGTACTGTCACAGGTCAGGGTATCGCCGGAACAGGTCAGATCCGGCTTGACGGCCTCCTCGACAATAACCGCCTCGCAGGAGTCCTTACAGCCAGTAGCATCTATGGTTACCACAACCTTCTTGGTGCCCGGTGAGTAATACCGGGCATGGGCTGTTCCCTGACCACTTACAGGTGCAGGCGTCCAGAAATATGAAACCCCAATAGAGGGATCTGAAATCACTTTAGCTGATGCCATGGTGCTGTCACAGGTCAAGGTATCACCGGAACAGATCAACTCCGGCAGTTTAACGCTGATTACTGCTGTGGTATAAGCTGTATCAGAAGCTCCGCAGGTGTCAGTGACAATTATGGTGAAATCATAGGTTGTGTCTCCGTCCGCAAAGAAGCAGATGGATGAATCGGAGGGATTATATTGACCCGGAGCATTGACCGTAACATTTAGACCATCATCCGGATCATAGAGGGTTATATCAAAGCACACAGTAGCAGTATCGCAGGAGTTATATGTAACCGTATCCGGAGCAGTGATCACAGGCGGGACGTTCATGTTGACTATGACCGTGGTATAAGCTGTATCCGCTCTGCCACAGCTGTCGGTGACAATTATAGTAAAGTGATAAGTGGTCTCTGTGTAAGCATAGAAGCATATACCGGGATAGCCCTGGCAGGTTTCAAACCAACCTGGACCCAATACATCAACTACTAGATGATCATCAGGATCAGAAATGCCAATCTGGAAGCAGACAGTATCAGGATCACAGAGGTTGAAAGTTACTGTATCAGGAGCAGTGATCCAGGGCGGATCATCAAGACGGACTACGGCTGTGGTATATGTTGTATCCGCTTTGCCACAACTGTCAGTGGCGATAATAGTAAAGTTATAGGTTGTATCTTTATCTGCGAAGAAACATATTGATGAATCCAAAGAGTTGAACTGACCCGGAGGATTAACGGTAACATTTAGACCATCATCCGGATCATACAGAGTGATAGCGAAGCAAACAGTTGCTGTATCACAAAGATTAAATTCTACACTATCCGGAGCTGTGATTACGGGTGGCTCGTTGAAGCTAACGATTCCCACCGTATACGCTGTATCCGAGTTACCGCAGGTATCGGTGGCAATTATCGTAAAATTGTAAGTTGTATCTTTATCTGCAAAGAAGCAGATAGATGAATCAAATGCATTGAACTGGCCCGGAGGATTGACCGAAACATTTAATCCATCATCCGGGTCGTATAGGGTAATATCGAAACAGACAGTGGCGGTGTCGCAAAGGTCATATTCTACTGTATCCGGAGATGTGACCACCGGCCGCAGATTCACCACTAATGTCCTACCACAACTTTCTATACATCCATTGGCATCGGTGATGATCACCTGATAATATCCTGCCACTCCAATCTGACCGGTACATTGAGTATTGGCACTGAATCCCCCCGGACCGCTCCAGGAATAGCTGATCATACCAGGAGCAGCACAAAACGAGGTCGTGAACCCCTCACACACCACACTGTCCCCGGTAATGGAACATACCGGCTGGGCATGGACCGTCAGGTACGCATAGCAGGTGTCTGCCAAGCTGCTGGCATCAGTGACTATTACCCGGTATTCCCCTGAATCGGCCAGGGTTACATTTGATATGGTAAGGATCGAGTCAGTGGAAAGAACAGTAGGGTCAGGTGGTTTAGTCCAGACCCAGCTGTATGGCGTTGTGCCGCCCCTGCTGTGATCTATAAAGGTGGCATCAAAACCAGCGCATATTGAGTCGCTGGCAGGAGTAACGTCACATTCCACAGTCGTCAGAAGGATATCCGCGCCTTTTATCTGGTTATCTTGCGAGCCAAGTGAGGAACCATCAAGGTAGGACAGCTTAAAATGATACGGTCCACCGCTGATGTCGGCAGCGCCCCGGCCTTCGCCATAGCCAATGCCAGCATTCAGAGGATCTACGCCAACCGCAAGGTGACCAGCCATCTCGATTATTACTGTATCCGAAGCTGACGTCCAGTGGAGGGTATAGTTGGCAGATTCATTACCGGAACTACCGGTGTAGCCATCGAATGTTATTGATGCTGAAGAAACTGCCTGGGTGCCCCAAATCTTGATTGTGCGGGAGATTCCAAAATAGGTATCATAGTTGTCGGCTCTGAGCTGCACGTTATCCCCGCCCACGCTGCCCATATTCAGAGCCGTAAGATCTGCCTCATCGTAAAGCCCCAGACTGTGAATATAGTTACAAATTACCTGAGTTGAGGACCAAAATTCAGGATCACACCGGTCGGAAAACAAATCAATAAGAAGATTCTGCCCGGGAGCTATAGAGTCTGCAGCTGGTATGGCATTGTCCCAGGAGGTCAGAAAATCATAGGCATGAATGCTAGCCTTAGTGGCATCAACGTTAAACGTCAAAGCGTGAGTGTCCCCCGGGGTGGAAGAAACACCGTTGAATATAAGCCTTTGGGGTACGGACATACCTTCATAGTACCTGGAGTTACTCTCCTGGACAATGGAGCCGATCCAGTGGATGGCACCCAGGGTGGGATCTTCGTTTGCCGCCTGCGTGAACTCAGTTAACTTCAGAAGTACGGTGCTGTCAATCTGGGCTAATCCGATTACAGGGAAACTCAAAACAACTAAAAATGTCGACAGAAAAAGACAGACTTTTTTGATTCTCATATGCTTTCCTTTGTGTCAGATTTATTCGGGATATTCGTTCTTTTTGTCTTTGTTAAAAGCATGCACGACAATGTTCGTTTAGTATTTTTCAGTCTCAAATAAGTTCCTCTACTCATCAAACAACCATCAATCCTTTCTCGTTTCCCCCCTCAAGGGAACGTCCGTGATATGAATATACT
>JBARPA010000322.1:0-6835 GCA_049642665.1 Candidatus Zixiibacteriota bacterium | reverse complement strand
TCCTGCATTGTAATAATCACCAGGCACCAGAGTCTTAACCAGCTCACCAGAGAAGTCGTAGAGCTTGATTACCACATCTGCTCTTCGGCTCAGATCGAATGCGATCACCGTGTAATTATCGAACGGGTTAGGATAGTTCTTGACATTGGTGAGAGTCAGTTCCTCAGCTTCGGTAGTTAAATTGTAGTAACCCAGATTGTTCATGTTATCCTCAACGTTCATCTCAACATCAACACCAATGTTATCGGGAGTATAATGTACGATTCCGTTATTCTGATCAATAGAGTCAGGATCGATTTCAGTTCCGTTCTCGAAGAACTTGAAGGTGTTCCAGTTAATTCCGGATTCCTCATCCATGACCTTTATCTTTATCGGCCTGGTAGAGCTGGAAGTCATCATAGAGAATGTTGGAGGCTGATCATCAATGGCGAATCTCTGGTAAACCGGATCGGCCTGGTTGCCAACGCAGTCTCCTGGTCCGTGTCCCGGATGGTAAATGCGCATATCATCCTGCTCTGCAGGTGCACCACTATTCTCATAGGTTCCATCGTAGATGACCACATCGAATGCCTGGTTGTTCACAAGCTCCAGAGTGGTGGTGATATCTACCACACCACCGATTATATCAATCTGAGCAGGAGTATAAGTTCCCAAGTATCTGCGATTCTCAACCCAGCTATTGTATTCGGTCTCAACCTTGGTCACAGAGTACATATCGATATAGATGCTGCTGGTATCCACTCCGGACTCAGCGTCCTCGATGGTGAAGGAGAACTCAGGATTCTTGCCCACATAGCCATTGAGGAATGTGATCTTGGGCACCTTGACATCCACGGTGAAGGTATCCACCGCAGAAGCGTAGTTGCCAACCTGATCATAGGCCTCTACAAATATCACGTATTCTCCAGCAACTAAGGCCTTGATCGGATCCATTATGCACAGGTCCAGCTCTCCGGAAATCGGATCCCAGGCGCTGCCGCTGCATTGCCACTCGTATGTGGAGTATTCCCAGTTAGCGAATGGACTGCAGTAACCGTCAGCGAAAGTATCATCATAATAGATGGTCTTCATAGTTCCGCCAACAGGACCCAGCTTCACCTCGATCGCGTGGTGGTCTATATCCCCATATTCGCTCTGGATATAGGATACGAAGCAAGGCATGTCGTTGCTGTAATCGGAACAGTTGGGATCAACCTCAACCGAGGCCCACATAGCGACTGGAGTCTGAATCACGGCAAAGGTTCCCAGATGATCGGTCCAGAAGGTAATGGAGTGGTTAGCTTCATCCACTACTGGTGACTCGACATGGCTGAACTCCCAGCAGTAGTCTTCGTAATCCCAGCGAGCAACCTGCAGCTCGGACTCAGGAACGGTTATCTGCGTTTCGTCGTAGTAAAGGGTTATCTTGGCGTAGTCGTCCAAGTTGGTGTCAGCGCTGTATCCAAACAGGTAGTACTTCCAGATTAATCCATCAGCATTGCCCACCGGAGTGTACTTCTTACACTCGTTCGCTACCACCGGGGGCATGGCAGTGGGGTAGCCTACCAGATTCAACTCGTTGACCCGAATGGCTCCACCAGGAATATCAATAGAAGCAGATCCATCCACGAACTCGACCGGACCGTTGGTCCCCAGGTATTGGTCAACCACGGTTATGTCGAATCCACCCATCTCAATGTAAGTGGTATCCGGAACCACAGATGCGTAGAATCTGACGTCTCCGCCCTCTGAGGATGACCAGGGAATCTCAAATGTACCATTGTGAATGTCAGTGCCGGTCTCCTTGGTCAGAGATATCCGTTCCACCTCGACAGCACCGTGAGAATAGATTGCGAACAGGTAAGGCGTACTTTGAGCCTCTACCTTGACCACACCTTTTGTGCCGGTCTCCAGCACAGCCCGGAAGCTGATGGCATCGATATCCTCTGTCTCAGCCGGATGAACGTTGCCTTGTGCATCCACGTGGATTCTGACCACCGGACCGGGGGAAGTGCTAAACGGTTTGGCAAGACCTGGTTTTCGCTCGCCATACCAATCTTGCTCCCACGGACCTTGAGTCAGACATCTCACCAGATAGAAGCCTTCGGTAAGAGTCGTCGGATCCCAGGGGGTGTACCACATAGTTGCAGTCGGATAATTATATTCACCCCAAGTCCAGGTAGTCGGATTAATTGGCTCGGCCAGTCCGAAGTTTACCCAGTGACTGGAAGCCAGAGAGAAGTACTGGAATGTTACACCAGTGACGCCTTTCATATTCACAGTGGCATAGACCTCGCCATCATGGAAAGCCCTGATGGTGGCTACGCGCTGTGAATAATCCTCGATCCTCAGCGGCACGCCGTCACTTCTCATCCGGTTACCCACCTTGTCTACTGTCTGGCAATACCAGCAGTAGGTGCCGGTGTCAGCGCCCTCTGAGTTCCAGATCATCTCGTACTGAGCGGAATCGTTGGGCTCGTAGACGGCTCCAAAGAAGACTATGTCATCAGCACTCTTACTATCTCCACATGAGCCTTTATAGATCATAAACTGCAGGGAGTCAAGACCCGAGGCAAATCCGGTATAGCGAAGTGCACGTTCGCCCATGGGATCCCAGGCACGAGCCTTGAGTGTATCCTCATAAGGAGGGCCGCCCAGATCCATATTGTATGGGAAGTGGTTGTCGTTAACTCCGATTATCTCGGCAAATGGCGACTGCAGATCCATATAGACCGACACCGTGTCTGTGGACCAGGCCATATTTCCACAGGAGTCATAAGCCACAGCCACAACATGACACCATCCCTCGTAAACCCGATCAGGTCCGGAGGTTTTGATGTTCCACAGCCTGCCGTAGAGAGAATCATCAAAGTATGTCAAATCGTCATCAAATTTCAGCCAATCCCAGTCATCGCTGGTAATTGGTTTGTATCCGAACTCCAGGTAATCTATGGGACAGCCGCCTTCATTCAATGCTCTGGCATACGCAGAAACAACTGCATCAAAGTAGTTCCCTCCAGGTCCCGGACGCATATCCAGATTGGGACCCAAGAAAACTGAATCCTCTGGACTGGCCATCCAGCTAATCGGCGGAGTGTTGCCGATAAAGACTCTGTTGATGGGACCAGGTTCTGAGGGATTACCGTACTTATCAACTGAAGTGGCCACGATCTCATACCAGCCATCCTGTACGTTGTTGCGAGTATACCACCTGTAACCCCAGCCACCTCTGCCGGGATCAGTAACCGTGGCTAACTCTATCCACTCGGTCGCTCCAACCGCTCTGTACCAGTAGGTTACAGAGGCAAGATTGAAGTCGTTGATGGATGCAGCACGCACCTGGATTTCATCTCTATGGTATTCACCGTTATCCGGATTGATAACCACAACCTGGTTGCCGGTAACGTCCAGCACCCAGAGCTGCACGGTATTATCGTAGCTGACGTTGCCCAGGATATCAAACAGGGTCACGTTGACGTAAGCATTGGCATAACCCTTCGACTCCAGGTCTGCCTGGGACAACAAGCCTTCCTCCAGCGGGTTGAAGCACAGCGAGTCGTTCAATCCCACATCGCCCAGGTTATGGTCGGAAATGGCATAACGCACGAAATCCACATCCAGAGTGTCATCTAGATACGGATTGGTGATCAAATGCCAGAAGCAGATGGGCTCCCAGGCCTGAGCATAAACCTTGCCTGATCCGCCCAGAAGCGTACTGGGATTGACAAACTCCATAGTGCTGGTTCCGGTCCTGACTAAATTGATCGCCACCTGAGGAGCGCTCTTGTCATACCAGAAGGTATCGATATCCACCGTACCCTCGTTGCCCGAGGCATCCCAGGGTACAGCTTTGATCTCGTGACAGGTGGTATCCCAGCCGCTGATGTTTCCTGACCATCCGGCAGGAAACAGGTGGCTGCCATATAAAGCCATACCTTTGCCTAGCCTGCTCCACTGAAGTTCGGACTGGTCGCATTCCTTATGCCAGAATACAACGCTGTCTATATCCACCTCCAGAGAGTCTCCCAGGTACTCAACGATCAGATCCAATTGAGTGCCACCCAGTTTGGGCACGCCATCCACGTCGACCAGATTCTCTATCATTAGCTCAATCACCGGTCCATATTTGTCAACGGTCACGGTGATGAAGAATGTGGTCTCCACGTTAGCCGGAATGGCATCGTCATAGAACAGGGCTCGCAGGTCCACCTGAGCATTATGCTCATATGCGGTGTTGTCCCAAATGCAGTCGAAATCGGTACCGGAGGGAGAGTAGTCGGTGCAGTAGGTGGTCCAATCTTCCTCGCCGTGAGGCCTTTCCTGGAACTGAACCAGAGTCACCTCGTCCACAGGGCTTCCGGCCAAGAATCTAGCCTGAACCGGATAGGTAGCAGTCCACATTACCCGCTCGTAGTTGAGTGGTTTGGTCATGGTAGCTACCACTGGATAGATATCCTCAACCGGACGGGTCAAGGATGCAATACCCTTATTGCAAATGGAATCAGTATCGAAGACCCACACGTTCAGGGTGGCATTATCATTATGCCAGTTAGCTAAACTGAACTCGAAGCAGTAGTGATTGGTCGGGCTGATATCGTCTTTGTGCACCCAACCCTGCTTCAAGGTATCTCTCTTTGTATCTTCCCAGATCTCCATCCAGACCATCATGGAATCGGCCAGATTGTCCACAGCGTAAATGCACATCGTATTATTTCCATTAATCAGAGTTACGCTTGAGGGAGCCTCGCCGTTAACCGTGCTGATAAATACTGATGGAGGAGTGGTATCCCAGATGATGGAGACGGTCTGACCAGCATCATAAGCCGTGGTGGTATCCTGTTCGTTGCCCGCCAGATCGATTCCGCAGACAACACCTTCGTATTCACCATCGGACAGGGAACCGGTAGGATCCCAGGTTCCTGTTCCGAACTCTCCATCGTTTTCGATGGTGATACCGTAAGTCCACGGTCCGGGCTGGTCACCAGCTGTTCCGGGATCTACGTCCTTCTGCCGGTACCAGAGCTTGAATTTGTCGATATCCTCGTCAGGAGATTGAACTACAACCTGAACAGGACCGCAGAATGCTTCCACATCCAAAGGATTGATGAAAGCAGCAGTAGGCGGCTCAGCATCAGCAGTGGCACAGGCCATAATCCAGTTATTTGTGTCCATATTACAGGCATTATCCTCAACCCTGATACCGAAGCAATACAGGGTACCGTGGGTTAAAGGATCGGACTCCCACTCGGTATCCGGATGGAAACGATGTCCCACCTCAGTGACATAATCTATAACTCCGGTTCCTCCGTCAGAGTAGATATGATACTCATACTCATCTGTGGTTCCACTGGGATGATCCCAATCCAGTTTAATGGATCCACCCGGCATAGCCACGGCAGTCAGGTTCTCCACCGGATCGGGCAGCTCGGTATCAACACCCCTTAAGGTGTATACCGCGTAATGGCTCCAGTTGCCGCCATCATCGGCGTAAGTTATCACCACATAATGGGTGCCCGGAGTATTATCCGTTCCACCGGTTGCCGGAGCGGGTATGGTCCACTCATAGGTGAAGATCTTATCATCAGCGGTATCATCACCATTTGTTCCATCATCATACATAACCTGGTTCTGAGTACCACCCAGCTCGGAGTTTAACATGTCCACGGTAACCGTGGTAATGGTATCGGTGTTCATGGATAGATCGATCCAGATCCTGATCCGATCCCCGATGTTAATCTCGTTGGGACAGGTGGCATCTCCTCCGGTATCCAGATCATAATAGGCCACTCCATGGACTAAGGTATCGTTGTCGATTCCAAAGGGAGGGGTGATGGACTGAACCTTGTTCCTGTTTCCGATGTCTCCCGCCAGGTGAGCATCAGCAGGAGGGGTACAGTCCGGCGAATGACCTATGTTATCCTCTGCGGTGATCCAGATCCTTGACTGAAGATCGTAAGGATCAACGTCCAAATTACCCGGGATAATCTGAAAAACAGTATCCCAGACCTCGTTTATCGGATCATCGAAAAGGTAGAAAGGATAGGTCCTCTGATTAAAAGCATCGAATCCATCGAAATCACTATTGTCAAAGATGTAGACACCATTGTAATTGGCGCCCCAGAGCTCATTTAAGGTCTCCTCGGCATCGTCGTCCGGAGGCTGGTTAAGCATGTTCACCGTCAGCTTAACCGAGTCTCCAACTGAAGCGATACCGTCGTAACCCGGATCATAAACCAATGCCATGGTGATATCCGTGGAATCCATGTCTGGTCGGATGGTGTCCAGGTATTTATAGACCTGTCTTACCTCTCTGCTCCTGGAGTTCCCCATGGGGTCTGTTGCAGTAACCATTATCACATAGCCTGAGGGTATATCCCAATCTTTGGGAATGTCCATACCATCTGGAATTTCATCGTCGGGAATTGCTCCCTCAAAGTTATAGTAGTTAACTCCCGGAGGACCAGCATTGAAGGTTAGGGCTTGAGTAGCTGATCCGCCCAGTACCTTCAGGTCCGTCTCCACAGTGGAAGTAAATCCTGCGATAACCGCATTATCGATTACATCCCAGACCGTGCAGGCGTAGGTAGCATTGAGCTTGAAGGCACAACTGTCGGTCAACAGGTCTATGTCATTCAATGCGAAATCCGGAGGATAATCGTCCAGAAGGATTTCGTAGGTCTGGCCTTCAGCCTGAGGAGTTGCCGGAGCAGTATACTCGGTTGGACCCTGGTCCCAGGCCATTACGTCCTGGGTAGCAATTTTGGCGTCCAGGGTCCTTCCGGAAGAGTCCGACTCCAGCCCGGAATCCCTAACATCAAATACAACATAGAAGTTAGGCGAAGGGGTGGTGTTAGCG
>JBARPA010000321.1:0-7191 GCA_049642665.1 Candidatus Zixiibacteriota bacterium | reverse complement strand
GAATTAATGGAAGACAAATTCGGGACGTAAAAAGGAGAGGTTCTGAATTGAGAAGGGTAATTATCGTTGTTCTGGTTCTTGTGGTTCTATTGATTGTTGTTTTATCAATTATTGGCAAAAAGGAACCTCAGAAGGGAGTCTCTATATCCGGGTCTGGAACTATTGAGGTTACAGAGATCGAAATCGGGTCCAAGATTGCCAGCAGGGTGGAGAAACTCCAGGTGAATGAGGGGGAGGAGGTTGATTCCGGTGAAGTTCTGATCGAGCTGGACCATAAGGAGCTGGATGCTCAACTTAATCAGGCAAAGGCCTCTGTGGATGTGGCTAAAACCCGAATGAATCAGGCTAAATCCGAATGGGAAAATGTGAATAGAAATCTCAAAAGGATAAAAGAGCTCTACCTCGCTGGATCTGTCACCCAGAAGGAACTGGATGATCTGGAAACAAATCATAAGTTAGCCTTGGCTCAACGTAAACTGGTCGCCCATCAATATGAGCAGAGTAAAGCCATGGTGGAGTTGATCCAGGCTCAACTGGAAAATACTATTATAAGATCGCCTATAAAAGGGATTGTTCTGGAGAAAAATACCAACCCAGGAGAAGTGGTTTTTCCCGGCATAGCCCTGTTGACCCTGGCTGACCTATCCACTGTGTGGTTGAAAATATATGTTAACGAAACACAGTTGGGACTGGTTAAACTGGGTCAAAAAGCTGAGGTGAAAGTAGATTCCTATCCGGAAAAGACCTTTCAAGGTAAAGTTGTTTATATATCTGATAAGGCTGAGTTTACACCCAAAGACATCCAGACAAAAGAGGAGAGAGTAAAATTGGTTTTTGGGGTAAAGATAAGTTTAGAAAATCCGGAACAAGAGCTAAAGCCCGGAATGCCTGCGGATGCGGAAATTGTTTTAGAGTAGAGAGTAAAGAGTTTAGAGTAAAGAGTAAAGAGTGAAGAGTAGAGAGTAGAGAGTCCTCAGTATTAAATAAATAGAATTACAGGGTGGATAATTCCTCTAAATAGTAACGAATTCAATGGATGTGATTGAGACATTTGACCTGTGCAGAAGATTCGACAAAACGATTGCCATAGATAGACTAAATCTGAAGATAAGAAAAGGGGAACTTTTTGGTCTGGTGGGACCAGATGGAGCTGGTAAAACAACCATGCTCCGGCTTCTCTCAGGTATTCTGGAACCTACATCGGGCACTGCAGAAGTAGCAGGATTTGACATAATCCAGGAATCTGAGAAATTGAAAGAACATATCGGATACATGCCTCAGAGGTTTGGTTTGTATGAGGATCTGACAGTGGAGGAGAATCTGGATTTTTTCTCTGATATATTTGAGGTGCCAGAAAAAGAAAGGGGAGAAAGAATCAGGGAGTTAATGGATTTTTCTCAACTTTATCCTTTTAGAAGATATCTGGCTGGGAATTTATCCGGGGGGATGAAGCAGAAACTGGGGCTCTCCTGTGTTCTAATCCATAGACCTGAGATTTTACTGCTGGATGAACCCACCACCGGAGTGGACCCCTCTTCCAGACGTGACTTCTGGAAAATACTTTTCGAGCAATTAAAAATTGGGACGACTATCTTTATTTCCACACCCTATATGGATGAGGCGGAACGGTGTCACAGGGTGGGAATGCTGCATAAAGGTAATCTTTTAGCTGTTGATACCCCGGATGAGATTAAAAAACTTTTAAGCGGTCACCTGATAGAAATTACAACTGATCAGCCCAGAAAAGCCTGGGAGTTGACGCAGAAATCAGATGTGTCAGTTAGCTCGGTTCTATTCGGTGACAGGCTTCATCTGCTTGTAAAAGATCCTGAAAAGGATATACAAACAATCGAGAATGAACTTGTCCGCTCCAATATAAAAATTGATTCTATACAGAGAATTTCTCCAACCCTGGAGGATGTTTTCTTCTCATTTTTAAAAACCAATGAATGAAGAAAAAATCAGATATGCAGTGGAAGTCAGAGACCTGGTAAAGAAATTCGGGGATTTCACTGCGGTAGATAGGATAAGCCTTGAGGTGAACAAGGGTGAGATATTCGGCTTTTTAGGTCCCAATGGATCAGGTAAAACCACCACCATCAGGATGCTGTGCGGGCTTTTGACTCCCACCTCAGGTTGGGGTGAAGTTGCAGGGTTTGATATTAACAAAGAGCCGGAGACGATCAAGGCCCATATCGGCTATATGTCCCAGAAATTCTCACTGTATCAGGATCTGACAGTGGAGGAGAACATTGATTTCTACAGCGGGATTTACAAAGTACCAAAGGGGATAAAAAAGGAAAGAAAAGAATGGGTGCTTAGCATGGCCGGTCTGGTCGAGAAAAGAGGTGATCTTACTTCTGGGTTAGCCGGAGGGTGGAAACAGAGATTAGCCTTAGGGTGTGCCGTTCTGCACGATCCGCCTATTCTTTTTCTGGATGAGCCCACGGCAGGAGTTGACCCCTCCTCCAGAAGGGATTTCTGGGATCTGATCTATAAATTATCCCAGAGGGGAACAACCATATTTGTGACCACCCATTATATGGATGAGGCAGAACACTGCGATCGGATAGGATTGATCTTTCAGGGTAGAATAATCGCTCGCGGCTCACCTAAGTTTTTGAAAACTGAACTGATGTCTGAGGAAGTTATTTACCTGGAATGCGACCGCTGCCTGGATGCTTTAGTATCGTTAGAAAAAGAAGAAAGCATAAAAGAGGTAGCTCTCTTCGGTAAAGGATTGCATCTGGTGGTTGATAATGTGAATATAACTTTGCCTTTGATTCAAAAAGTTTTAAACAAGCAGGGAATCGACATAAATAAACTGGAAAGAATAACTCCCTCGCTGGAGGATGTCTTCGTTTCCCTGGTGGCCGAAGAAAAACAAAAACTATCTGAGAGAAAATGAAAGCGAAAAGAGTAAAAGCTGTAGCTAAAAAGGAATTTTACCAGATCAGAAGAGACCTGAGATCTTTGATTCTGGCTTTTGCACTTCCCTCGTTGCTCATGCTTTTATTCGGATATGCCATTACCCTGGATATCAAAGATATTCCCATAGCCTTCTGGGATCAGGATCATACCCAGAAAAGCAAGGAGTTCATCAGAAAATTCGAGGAGTCCAGATACTTTGAGGTCAAAGAGGAGGTGGACAACTATCAAAAGCTGCAGAAACTTCTGGATAAAGGCAGGATCAAAATTGGTCTGGTAATTCCTGCTGGTTTCGCTGAAGGGATATATTCGGGTGAGGAGGTACAGATTCAAACCCTTCTGGACGGAAGTGACGGAAACACGGGTACCATAGGATTAGGATACGTTTCAGGTTTGACCTCAAGCTATACCTTGAATGTTTTACAGGAGGAAAAGAAATTTTTGAGCTTAAAGCCGCCTCTGGATTATCGGGTCAGGGTGTGGTATAACCCGGATTTGAAGAGCACCAACTTCATTATTCCTGGTTTGATCGCTGCTATCATTATGATCGTAGCAGCTCTTCTAACCTCTCTGACCTTTGCCCGGGAATGGGAAAGGGGAACCATGGAGCAGTTGTTATCCACACCAGTCAAACCCCTGGAGTTGATTTTCGGGAAATTTATTCCCTATTTTGTGATCGGGGCAATTGACGTGGTTATGGTTCTTCTTCTGGGAACTTTTTTATTCAAAGTTCCTTTAAGAGGGGATATCTTACTTTTGTCTGGGGTGTGTCTGATATATCTGATAGGGGCAACGGGTCTGGGAATTTTAATTTCGGTTCTGACCAAATCACAGCTTTTAGCCAACCAGATTGGCTGGTTAGCCACCTTTTTGCCGACTTTCCTTTTATCCGGGTTTATCTTCCCCATTTTCAATATGCCCAAACCTATTCAGGCAATAACTTATCTGGTACCGGCCAGATATTTTATCAAAATCTTGAGAGATATTTTCCTGAAAGGAAATGGTATAATCTGTTTCTACTGGGAAGTTATCTTTTTATTGTTATTTTGTCTGGCTATGTTTTTTTTAGCCGTTTCATCTTTTAAAAAGAGAATGAAATAAAATGTGGGAGAGGATAAGACACATATTAATAAAGGAGATCACCCAGATAAGGCGGGATAGGAGGATGCGTTTTATAATACTGGTCGCTCCCTTGATTCAGTTGATTATGTTTGGATATGTGGTTACCACTGATGTCAATCATATTCCCATAGCTGTGGTGGATCTGGATCATACCCAGAAAAGCAGAGAGCTGGTTTCCCTTTTTGAAAATTCCGAATACTTCGAGATTTTACTTCATACGGAAAAAGAGGATAAAGCGGTTAAGCTTCTGGATCAGGGGAGGATATCCTGCCTCATCCAGATTCCCCGATCTTTTTCCAGAAGGCTTAAAAGAGGAAATACCACCGGGATTCAGATACTTTTGGATGGAACAGATTCCAATACCGCCAGCGTGATACAGGGTTACGTGAGAAGAATGCTCGGGGATTACTCTCGCAGCCAGATGCAAAAGAAAACCGCTAAAATCAAGGGCGCCTTTTTTGAGTTCAGACCAGAGATAATGGGATTGAAATCTGCTTCGCTGAAGAATCAGATAAGGGCCTGGTATAACCCGGAGTTGAAATCTCAGAATTTCAATCTTCCCGGGGTAGTGGCTGTGATTCTGATGATCACTACTATTCTTCTGACATCCCTGGCCATAGTTAGGGAAAAGGAGATCGGAACCATAGAGCAGTTGATAGTGACTCCCATCCGGCCTGTCGAATTAATGCTGGGAAAGACCATTCCCTTTGTCATAATCGGGTATTTTGAGGTCTTTCTGGTGGTGGGAGCGAGTATCTTCTGGTTTGGGATACCCTTTAGAGGGAGTTTTCCTTTATTGTTATTTGCCACTGGCCTTTTTCTTTTGACCACTTTAGGGATAGGGCTTTTCATATCCACCGTTTCCCGCACCCAGCAGCAGTCCCTTTTAACCATGGTCTTTTTCATGATGCCGGCATTTCTTCTGTCCGGCTTCATGTTCCCCATAGCCAATATGCCTAAGTTGATTCAATATGTAACCTATTTAAATCCCTTAAGATATTTCCTGATAATAATCCGGGACATATTCTTGAAGGGTGTGGGAATAGAATACCTCTGGGACCAGATGTTAGCTCTGGCGATTATCGGTGTAGTAATATTAAGTCTGAGCGTTATGAGGTTCAGGAAGAGAGTGGAGTAGAGGGTAAAGAGTTAAGAGTTGAGAGTAAAGAGTGAGAGGAGGGTGTGGGGGCGATGTTTGTATTTGCCAATAAACACTTGATGAAATTTATTGTTCTGTCGGGTCTTGCCTGTCCTGGGGAGTGTGATCTGACAGTTTCGTTAGTAAAAAAGCCCTCCGATTTGAAATTCAGAGGGTTTTTCTTTTTGAGGATTAAGAAGACAACTGCACAAGGCATCTCAACAAATCGGCGGTAGGCCGGATTTGAATAAATAGTTAATCAGATATACACAATCAGCAATGGTTACATCTCCGTCTCCATTTGCATCCGCACATGGAGTATATGATAATGCAGGACATTCTGGCGGATTACCACCCTTGAAAATATAGTCTACTAGGTAGATCGCATCGGAAATATTCACATCTCCATTGTCGTTGATGTCACCGCAGAGGTAAGGTTCACAAGAATAGACATAGGCTCTCCCAGCATTTCCATCTCCAGCTCCGATTGCTCCTACGATTAGGTCAGCATATCCATCACCATCTACATCACCTGCTCCGGAAGCTGACCATCCGAACACGTCTAACACAGCCTCTCCGGTGAAGGTGTAAAGAAGACCTCCGTTCTGACCGGAATAGACATAGGCTCGACCAGCAGACTGACCTCCCGCATCATTATACCGTGCTCCCACAATCAGGTCATGATATCCATCAATGTTTACATCGCCCGCTCCGGAAACCGAACATCCGAAGTGGTCGGCTACAGCCTCTCCGGTGAAAGTATAAAGAAGACCTCCGGTCTGACCGGAGAAGAGATAGGCTCGACCAGCATTCCAACCTCCCCCATCATTATATCGTGCTCCCACGATCAGGTCATCATATCCATCATTGTCTACATCACCCGCTCCGGAAACCGAACGTCCGAAGTAGTCGCCCATAGCCTCTCCGGTGAAAGTATAAAGCAGACCTCTGGTCTGACCGGAATAGACATAGGCTCGACCAGCAAAGTGTGCACCCACGATCAGGTCAGTATATCCATCATTATCTATATCACCTGCTCCGGAAACCGAATATCCAAATTGGCTGGATGCAGATTCTCCGGTGAAAGTGTAAAGCACACTGTACGTACATTGAGCCCACACAGGTGTAGCTATGCTAAACCACAACACAAAAGTGGCTATTACCAGCACCCAAAAACGCTTTAGACAAATAGCGCGAAAAAAACTCTCATATTTCAGGATTGTCATAAAACCCCCTCTCCGGGTTGAATATTCCTGTCCGTTTGAGCCTCCTAAGACCCTTAAACATCTTGAAGAAATATGTGAATTAAATAGATCTTTCTCTCCTCTGGTATCCTTTAGTTTCTGGTGAAAGAAAGAAAACAAGAATAACTACCTCCGCCCACACTCGAATTCGAAGTATTGGCTTTACCTTCTTTTCTTGATTGAAAGAATAATTTTCTATAATAAATATAAGAAATTAAACTTGTTTGTCAAGTTGAAAATGGAGAGATTTTTAGTTTTGTCGAATCTTGCCCGCCCTGGCGGTTATTGCATGACAGCTTCGTTGTGTATGTGTCAGGTCACACTTATGATAAACCGTGAGCAAGACCTAACACAACAGGAAAGAGACAGAATACGATGAGCATGTCCACAAATGAGATTGACTCGGAGATAAGCGGGTAGGACAAGGTCTCCTGATCTTGTCCATAAATTTTCTGGGTCGGGAGACCCAGAACTACCCATTTTTATTGTCACAGGTTGGGACAACCTGTGATACCGAATTGAATGGTGGTGGAAATCCCTGAAACGGGTCTTGACGACAATTCCACCACCAACAAGACTGGCGGGCTGGGAGCCCGCCCTACGGTTTTTTCAAGAGGAGTGCAAAAACTTGTTTTTGCGAAGAAACGCAACAATAAATTGTTGCACTCCAAATTGTTGGGTGGAGATCCCCCACCTAAGGCGGGGGATCTCGCTAAGCTCAACAAGCTTCGCCCCTTCGCGAAATACTATAATTTGTGG